>NZ_JBOZWO010000020.1:0-107400 GCF_050864975.1 Paenibacillus sp. GXUN7292
AGGAAAACGGGGTTTTCCAAATGATGTTGTATTGCTATCTATTCATCCGAGGATGAATAGGGCATTTCACTCGTTGTTCAGTTTTCAAAGAACAAATTTTGTTGAAACGTACCATCTCTTATGTAAGTATGAGGTGCTCGTTTCAGCGTGTGCACCGCGTTGTCTCAGCGGCGACTTTTATAATATATCACAGGCTTTTAAGTAAATGCAACCCTTTTTTAAAAACTTTTTTTATAGGCGTGACTCCAAGCCTTGATAGAGTTGAATTTCTGCTATTTACCCATCCGTTTTTTTGTATATATAGACATCTGCTATCGGTCTCCAACTATATATTGCGTTTGTCTCTATTCAGATCCATTTAACAAGAAGAAACGCTTTCCTTGTCCTCAACTTAAGGAAGCAGCGTTTCCCAGTAGAAATTGTAAGGAACATTTAACGATAATTTCGTGAATTGATTGCGTAGCGTGACAATTCTTTTGGAGAAGCAATACGTGCATACATTCTAAAAATGATTTTATATCTTCTCGATATGGCCTGCTTAATATCTCCATCCAGCCTCGAATCATTCAGATCACTCAACATCTCATCCAGCTCTTTGCGGAGCACATAATCCAGTTCTTTACATTCTCTGTCATTAAATAATATTCCGAGCATAACCGTAAAGGGCCTCCTTTGAGAACATCACATTGGCTTCTACTATGTAACAAAAAAGCAGCGTCTAGATTTCTGCGTAGACACCGCTTTACTGTTATGCTCAAATATTGGAAAAAATATTACATCTAATTTTATTTTCCTAAAATCCATCCCGTTACTGTACTTTCGATCACAGCAGCAACTGCCAAGGCTACAATTAATAGCACCGTAACAGGCACTGAGCGTATTAAAAAGTATTCCAAGCTTTTTACGTTTGCTGCCGCTTTTGACCTGGCAAATAGCCCGCTTCCAAACAGCTTCAGCATAATGACACCAAACCGAATGCCATACGCACTTGCAATAATGATTGCTGGTATTTCAATCCATCCATGCGGCAAAATTCCTTTTATCATCAATTCAACAGTTTGCATGGCTCCGTACTTTTCCGCATTTAATTGCATCATATACCCCAATACCATTCCATTAACAACAAGAAATACAATAGGCAAAATCCCGAGCAGCGCCCCAAAATACATAATTAATACTGCTTTTATAGCATTATTGAAAAAAATAACGAGCAACATCGTCAATGTCGGATTAGTTGAGTTTTCAATTCCTCTGACAAGTTGATCCAGGCCTTCCAGCTGGCCATCTAAAAACTGCCGAAATGCCGGATTTATGCCTCCAATAATTATTCCTGCCAAAAAGATAATAGTGCCTAGCCCAATATAGCGGGACATTTGCCTAAAATGATCCCGAATTGCAGTCCATTTGAACATAAATATCTCCTTATCTTCGCAAATATTATGGACAAGATGAATATCTCGATTGTACGAGCATAGATTGTAGTACAAGCAAAAAATCGTACAGTGCCATTGTAACATCAGCAGCCCTTGCTGCTGCAATGGTATTCGACGAATATTAGCTTTAAAAGAGAGGAGAGCCTGTCCCCATGAATATGTTTTATGTATTGAATGGACGCAAGCTGAAAAAGTATTTCTTCATCATGATCGCCCTAGTCTTCTCTGTCGGTGTTATTTACGCGGAAAGGGACAATATTACTGTTTTTGCCCCCGACCAGCAAACTTCTGCTATTTATAGTGTGCCAACAGAGAAAAATGTAATTGCTTTAACCTTTGATATTAGCTGGGGAGACAAGAAGCTTGAACCCATCCTGCAGGTGCTGAAAGAAAAAAACGTGACACAAGCAACTTTCTTTGTATCTTCATTGTGGGCACAATCACAGCCAGAGCTAGTGAAAAAAATTCAAGAGGCGGGCTTTGAAATCGGCAGCAATGGCCACAAGCATGATTTCTACAGTAAGTTAAACGAAGAGGATATACGCAAGCAAATTATTACTGCGGATACGATATTATCTAAATTGACAGGCGAAAAGCCAACCTTGCTTCGCTTGCCTAATGGCGATTTCGACAAGCGTGTCCTTCAAATTGCCGATGAGCTGCAGTACAGAGTTATACAATGGGGTACCGATTCGATGGACTGGATGAATATTGGGACTGAAAAAATAGTAAACCGCGTCCTCGATAAAGCACATCCAGGCGACATTGTGCTCTTGCATGCAAGCGATACCGTTAAGCAAACGCATTTGGCGCTTCCCATTATTATTGATCAATTGCGTGAAAAAGGATACGAGTTTGCCTCCGTATCCGGTCTGTTATCGCAGACTGAAGTACAAGGCAAACCCGTACAAGATAAAACCACTTATATTTATTCTGAACTAAGCGCATCAGATAATGAATCTAATTCAGCATCTTAATACTTATCATACTTATTGCTTAGCCGGTTTTGCAGCTGCTGCTGCAGGACTGGCTTCTTCCTTTTTTAGCAAGCGGTGCATCATCATATTTTGATAAGCGTTGCACAAAAATAAAGGACTAAGCATAAATACAATCGCAGCAACATTCGTTTTCCCCTGCAATGCTGGCCAAGCTTCAACAAATGTTACCGTAAACATTAAAAACATAGTTGGAATAAATGCGGACCGATTCGTTTGTTTGACTTTAATCCATGCGCCAAGCAAGGAGATCACGAATAAGATTAACGGAAGCGTCCAAAAGAACCAGTTATTAGTCCGATCCTCGTACAAAACATATCCTAGTCCAAAAACGGCAAACAAAGTTGTATAGCCTTGCAGCGTATTCCATAGGTATTTTTTACGCAGTACGCTTAGTGCTATATAGTTCAAGGTCAAATAAGCAAAAAAGCCCATTTGGCTAAAGGCGCCAATCATTAGACCTGAGATCGCCATCATTAAAGCATTGAAGCCCGTAACTTCAATCCCAAGAAAACCAAACTCCTGATCCGTTAGCAGCATGATCGAGCCTACTATTACACAGACAACTGCGCCTACAGCCATCGTGCTCCAAAATAAAAAGAACCATTTTTTTAACGTCACGCCAATAATCCCCCTAGAGGTTTTGCCTTTATTTTACCACGATCACAACAAAAAGCTAACTGTATTCCATGATAATACGGTGAACAATGAGCATAATATGAATACTATTCAAGTTGTACTAAACAAGGCTGTACTAACGAAAGGAGTAAAATGATGCGCGTTCGCTGGATGCTTTTATTAATTTTAACGATATTCACGATGCTAGTGGCAGGCTGTGGATCAGAACCATCCAACAATTCTCAGCAAACAAGCTACAAGGATATGAAATCAATGGTCATCGACATTTTAAAAACAGAAGATGCGCAAAAGGCGTTACAGCAATCCTCTGAGCAGATGTCCGGATATTCCGCCCACTCCTCTAAGCTGCTTTCTATTCAAGACCAAGAAGAGGTTAGATTAGCGGTTAAAGATGTTATCAGTTCTCCGGATTATGACAAAGTGATTAAAAAGTTAATGACTGATACCCGTTTTGCAGGTGAGTTTGCCAAAGCGGTCAATAAGGAAAACAAGGATATTCATAAAGAGCTTATTAAGGACCCACAATATCAGGCGGAAATGATCAAAACCTTAAAAACGCCAGAAATGGATAAGCTTATTTTGGAAGTTCTCAAGAGCACGCAATATCGGAAAGAATTAATGTCTATTATGCAGGATGCCATGCAAAATCCAATCTTCAGATTGGAGCTGCTTGATTTGATGAAGACAGCCGTGAAGGAAGAGCTGCAGGTCAAGCCTGATGAAAAGGTGAAAAAGCAGCAAGAGGGGCAACAGGGTCAAGGTGGCCAAGGCCAAGGTGAGGGTGAAGGCGAAGACTCGAATATGGAGCAATCCGAAGATCAGCAATAGTGCTGAGGTATTTTGAAAAATAGAAACCCCTCCGCACCTGCATCAGGTGATGGAGGGGTTTCTATTTTCAGCTATTCGCATTTATTAATAACTGCTTGGGCAAGCTCTTTGTATAATTGACCTGTTTCTGTTTCTTCCTTATATACAGAAGGAGAAAAATCCGGCTCAGCTGGATGGTTTTCTGGCGCCCCTAGCGGTATTTGCGCGAGCAAATCGCAATTCAACGTTTCTGCTAAGCGTCCGCCGCCGCCTCTTCCGAAGACGTACTCTTTTTCCCCTGTGGAAGGCGACAAGTAATAAGACATGTTTTCAACTACACCGATAATCTCATGTTCGGTTTTGATTGCCATCGCGCCAGCCCGTGCAGCGACAAATGCTGCTGTAGCATGCGGTGTAGTCACGATAATTTCTTTGCTATGTGGTATAATTTGGTGTACATCCAAGGCGATATCACCTGTGCCTGGAGGCAGATCGAGCAGTAAATAATCCAGCTCTCCCCACGCAATTTCTTGGAAGAAATTGCGCAGCATTTTTCCGAGCATCGGACCGCGCCATACGATCGGACTATTATCTTCTACGAAAAAGCCCATGGACATCACTTTGACGCCAAATTTCTCAATTGGGATAACCTTTTCATTAATAACTTCCGGTCGCTCTTCAATCCCCATCATATCCGGTACGCTGAAGCCATAAATATCTGCATCGATAATACCTACCCGCTTGCCTTCACGAGCCAGCGCTGCAGCCAAATTAACGGTAACTGTCGATTTGCCTACGCCGCCCTTCCCGCTTGCAATTGCGATAAAGATTGTTTTGCTGCCCTCATCAAGTAAGGTGCTGTCCAAGCCTGCGCCATGTCCTTCAATCGTTCCTGCGCCCTGCTTTTTATTTTGACCGCCTGCCGCTGCATTTTGACCTGCTGCGATGGAGCCGCTTGCCTGCTCCTCTGACTCACCGCCGCGAAAGCGGCAGTGTACTGCTTCTACACCTAGCGGTGCAAGCGCTTTGTGAAGCGCGGCTTCAATTGCTGCTTGGGCTTGCTCGCCTGCTCCTACTACTGTGACGGAAACCTGCTGCTCACGTACCATCACATCACGAAAACTGACTTGATCCTTGCTATATTGTGCCATCACAAGCTCAATGGCTTCTACTGCCTGCTCACGCGTCAACATAAACTCTGTCCCACCCTTTGATTATTTCCTGTATGATTGTCTCTATTATATCATAGGTCAATACGAATCAAGCAATTACGGTTTCGCCGATGTTTGAATCGTTTCTCCTGAGCTGAAGCGAAGAATACCTTTGTAGATGGATGCCGCAACCATCCGCTGATACTCTGAATCTGCCAGTCTGGACGCTTCACCAGGATTTGATAAGAAGCCTACCTCAACTAACGCAACAGGAGTTTTCTCTAATGCTTTCAATAAATAAACCTCCGTTACTTCACCGGCCATTCTCGTCGTATTTTGCAGGTTATCACGCAATTCATTTTGTATTAGCGTAGCTAGCGTCCGGCTTTCAGCTATACTATTAGGATGATAAAAAGTTTGGGCGCCTGACCATTTCGAAGAAGGAATGCTGTTCATATGAATACTAATAACAGCGGCCGGCTGTTGTTCTTCAATTAATGCTACCCTCTTTTTTAAATCCTCCGTCTTTCGCTTGCTATAGGATCGTTGTCCTTCACTGGCCAGATCATAATCTCCCTCTCTCGTCATAATGACAAGTGCTCCTGATTGCTGCAAATAATCACGCAGCTGCAGGGCGATCGCTAAATTCAAATCTTTTTCAATCAACCCTTGCTTGCTTATTGCCCCGCCATCTACACCGCCATGGCCAGCATCAATAACAATTGTTTTTCCCGATAATGGCAATGTCCAATACGTCCATGAGCTTGCAGGCGCCATTCTTTGCGTAAGCAAAATAGTTACAAGTGTAATGACGACCGCAGCAAGCGTAACACGGACAGCACCTTTATAAGACATCCATACAACAAAGTGCCGGCTAATTCGGCGCATCGACCTACCACCTCATCCTACATATCAGTAATGCAATAAGCTCGTCTAAGCTATTGTCCTTATTATTTATATGGGACGAGGCATTTATTTATGTTTGTTCCTTATAATATCTGCGGGTTGTCTTTCGGCAGCTCTATTTAACCAGTGACGATGCGACCTCAATATGCTTGTTATAATCTTTCTTTAGTGCAACTGCTGCTGAAGAAATTAGCAGGGTTACCGCTACAATGCCTAAGAGAGAGACAATGTTACTTCTAATACTTGCATCGCCGCCGCCAAAAATAATCGTATAATAACCATCTGCACCATATGTAGCTGGCAATATAGAAGCTAATTTTATATACCCTTCAGAAAGCGCTGCTTTCGGCACAAGTACCCCTGATGTTACAAGCTGCAGGGAAAGAGCTAATATATTGAACAGCATCCCTAAATTTCCGAATAATAAAACAAAGATTTGCGCTAATGATAAAAACGCCCAGAACATGATGGATTGAAATAAGTAAATAGAAAAAGTGTTTACTTCGCTAGTGATATTAAAGATCGACATAAGCCCTATTGTTAGTATAGGGAGTATAAAAGCTACCCCGATATTTATAATCTGCCTGCTGGCAAATAGCCCCCATTTTGAAACGGACCCTTTAACTAATTGTAAGGCATCCTGATGCTGCATTATCATGACCATAGCTCCGACAAATGAAGAAATAATAATCATAAATGGCACAAAATTAGCCGCAAACCCTTCCGCATTGTTAACCTTTTTAATATCTGCTCCAATAGGCTTATCCTTCATATGTTCAACCAACATTTTCACAGAACTTCCAATAGAATCTGCCAGTTCCTTCGGGATAGCAGCATTACTTATCTGCTGGCCAAATACACTCGTCGCTTCTGATTTCTGAAAAGCAAACAATTGCTGATTAATCTGTTCATTGAGATGAAATGCCGTATTTTCCATCATCGTTTTTGTCAGTGATGAATTGGATTGATTAACCCAGTAGACAATACTTGCCTCTGCACCTGACTGCATGCTATTTGAAAGTGAATCAGGGATTTGGATAATCATTTCGATTTTACGATCGTTCATATCCGTCTGAGCAAGCTTCAGGGAGCTGTAGGTTTCAATTTGGAAAGGCAGACTTTCGTTTATTCTTTGAGCGATGTCCTGCCCAATCCCAGCATCCTCGTTCAGCAAGCCAACCTTTAAATGATTGAATCTGTCGCTTACCCCATCATAAGCTGTCATCCAGACCGTAAAGAAAATGAGTTGAAAGGCAATAGCTGCTGCTATGCCAATATAAGTTGCTCTAATTTTAAATAATGCTTTTAAACCTTTCACCATACGATCTCCTCCTAAAGAAAGTAAGTACATACTTGCATGTTGTTTGAAAAATAATTCTAGGGGGTTAATGCCCTAGAAAAAATAGATACATTCGTTTTCAATATTTGTTCGGTTGAAAGCTGCGTAACTTTGGCACCTAATCGGGCTCGTGACAGGAAATGACCAAAGTTGAAGTGAATGAGAGCCATAGCGACCGCTTCTACATCTGTATCGATCAGCTTTCCTTTACGGCTCATCTCCAATAAATAATTCATCAGCTCTTGCTTAATCTCCAAGGGAATGTTAGCAATTTCCTCATCAATCTCCGGAAAAGCCCCTGCCTCTTTGAAGCCAATTAATACAAAGTCTTTAATCGACATCATATAAGCTTGATATTCAAGGAAAAAATGATACAAGTCTTTCTCCAAATCCCAATAAACCTTCTCTTGAACGACTTTCCGCAGCACGGGTCCATATGAAAATTTCTGTATGATCGCTCGCAATAAGCCTCTTTTATTGCCAAAGTGACGAAAAAGCGTAACTTCATTAACCCCTGCCTGCTCAGCAATAGCTTTTGTTGTCGCTGCTGTGTAGCCCTTTAAGCTAACTAATTCAATGGCTGCCTCAATAATTCGATCAGCGGTAGATTGCATAATGATCTGACCCTTTCAAACAATGCAAGTGAATACTTGCATTGTAGTATAATTAGCCCCCATAGTCAACAGTTGTATTGTTTGAATAGCCGCTACGCATAAAATTAAAGCCCTTGGCCAATAATGGCCAAGGGCTGAAACTTTTTGAAATACAAGAAATATTAACGCTTCGAGAACTGTGGAGCACGACGAGCAGCTTTAAGACCGTATTTCTTACGTTCTTTCATACGCTGATCGCGAGTCAAGAAGCCCGCACGCTTCAAAGCTGGACGGAATTCTGGGTCAGCTTTAAGCAAAGCACGGGAAATACCGTGACGGATTGCTCCTGCTTGTCCGGACATACCGCCGCCATTAGCAATAACAAGAACATCGTACTTGGACAATGTATCTGTTAGGTTAAGCGGCTGCTTAACGATTAATTTCAAAGTTTCCAATCCGAAATATTCGTTCAAATCGCGTTTATTAACAATGATTCGTCCTTCACCCGGCACAAGACGTACGCGTGCTACAGAGTGTTTACGACGACCGGTTCCATAGTATTGCACTTGAGCCATGAACCTTGTCCTCCTCTTTATTAACCGCGAAGTTCGTAAACTTCTGGGTTTTGTGCTTGATGTGGATGCTCCGCACCTGCGTATACTTTAAGTTTAAGCTTCATTTTCTCGCCAAGACGGTTTTTAGGCAGCATGCCATGAACAGCTAGCTCGATAACACGTTCAGGTTTTTTACTGATCATTTCATGAGCTGGAGTAGCTTTCAATCCGCCTGAGTAGCCAGAGTGACGATAGTACATTTTGTCAGCCAATTTGTTGCCAGTAAGAACAATTTTTTCAGCATTGATTACTACTACAAAGTCGCCAGTATCCACATGCGGTGTGAATTGTGGCTTGTGCTTGCCGCGAATAAGGCTAGCAACCTCTGTAGCCAAACGACCTAGCGTTTTACCAGTTGCGTCTACAACGAACCATTTACGCTCAACTTCGTTTGTCTTTGCCATATAAGTGGTACGCATGGATGATCCTCCTTCATTCTCTTACCTTAATCATTTTATAGCAGCATTTTAAAAAAGAATCCGTACGTCCTCTTATGAGGCACATCCGATCTTTAACGTGCTCATTACTATTAGATCGATTGGTAAATGACTTACCTTCGAAATATATTTGCAATTACATAGTTGAATGGCCATTCTTAGTCGGGGCTGTGGGAGAGCCACTAAGAAAGCACAACTAATATTCTACTACATGGGCGTATCAAGTGCAAGCTATTCCGTGCATTTTTCGCTTATAAATTCGTCATTATTTTTAGCGATTGCATACTTTCGTCTCATATCTAACTCAAACGTTCAAAAGCGATTTGTTACTATAAATAAAGTCTGAAAATATTTACAAATTTTCCGTTTCATAATATATGCTTATTATAAGGCATCTATGCCACTGGACCTTAGTCGTAGATTCAACTACATCAATAGACGGTTAACTTAAACTGAATAGTACTGCTACAATAAGGTAACGATTACGAAAAGGAGTTTTTTTATGCGACGTTCATCATTGCTCGGATTACTGCTTATTATTATTGGCGTATTCTTTTTATTTACATTAACCAGCTCATCATTTTCTTGGGATTCGTTATGGTCCAAGATTTCAAAGGATATTAATTATGAAAGACAGTTTGCGGTTGAAAAAATTGAAGAGCTTGATATTGAAACAAGCAGCACAAATATTGAGTTTGTGCAAAGCAAGGATAACCAAGGGCGCGCTCTGCTAACAGGCAAAGTGGCCGGACTGTTTGGCAAAAAGGTGGAGCTGAATGTAGATGAGCAGCAAAATAAGCTAGTTATCCGCAGTAAACATAACAGTATTGGCATAGGCTATTTCAGCGCCAAGCTTGTTATCGAGCTGCCTGAAAAAGTATGGAACAAAGTTACTGTAAACAGCACAAGCGGCAATATTAAGCTAAACCACTTACAAGCGGCTGAGAGTCAAATTAAATTAAACTCTGGCAATCTTACCGTAGATCAGCTGATCTCTCAAAAGGCGGATCTGGATGCAACAAGCGGAAATCTTAAGGTAACAAATAGCCGTATCGCCTCCTTGTCCCTAAAGACAAATAGCGGTGGTATAACAGCAAACGTCATGGACGCGTCACAAATACAGTTCAAATCTACAAGCGGCAACGTAACTATTAACGGGGAAACTATTGTGGTAGACGGGAAAGTTACGTCGGGAAACGTAAAGTTGACTGCTGATGAAATTATCGGCGACTCCAAGCTGCAAGTCACAAGCGGCAACATCACCGTAAATTTAAAGAAAGCTCCTGTTGACCTGGCGATTAATTACGAAGGAAGCTCTGGAACTGGCAGAATTAAGCAGGACGGCTTTAAATATACGTATGAAGGCAAGCATAACAATTCCTTCAAAGGTGCGTTTGGCGAAGGAAGCATTGCTCTAAATGTAAAAACATCTTCTGGCAACTTCACTCTGCAGTAAACTAGCTAGCTTCTATATAACTTTTTACAAAGACAGTAATGAACTTTTAAGGGTTGCCACAAACGCTATTTGTGCAAAAATGACAGCTTGAATTTTCTAACGGTTGCTATCGTGCTTAATATCTTAAAAACCGCTGATTTCTTAGCAAAATGGTGCAATAGCGTACATGACAACCGTTAAAATATTAATTAGGTTAAAAACATCGAAATAGCCTTGATGACAACCGTTATGGCAATTTTGGCAGTCGATTATTGTTATACATTGAAAAAGACCGACTCTTCCTATGAAGTGTCGGTCTTGCTTATATTTCTATATCATATTGCACATCGACCAATACTAATCCTTGGGCTAACGCAGTTGGACCGGCTTTGGAGCGGTCCTTCGCCTCTAATATCCGCTTCATATCAATTGGCGCTATTTTGCCTTGTCCGACCCAAAGCAAAGTCCCCATAATAGCTCGCACCATGTTATACGTAAAACCATTGCCGGTAATCACCATATGCCAGAAAACGCCTTCTCGCTCCAAAGAAGCGTCATAAACGGTTCTAACATGATGAGCCTTCGTTGACCTTGTTGATGTATAAGACGTGTAATCATGCTCGCCAACAATATAGGTCAATGCTTCCTTCATCGCGTCAAAATTCAATTTGACAGGGTGATGAAGCCTGTACTGCCTGCCGAGCACAGCAGGGAATTTACCTGTATCAAGTGTATAACGATACGTTTTGCGTATAGCGGAGTGCCGGGCGTGAAATCGGTCCGGCGCTTCTGCTGCCGAGAGCACAACGATATCATCAGGCAAAATCGTATTCAGTGCAATAGCAAAGCGGTCAATCGGAATTTTTGAAGCTGTCTGAAAATGAAATACTTGTCCTTCCGCATGCACGCCCGCATCCGTCCGTCCCGAACCATGAATAACAACCGGTTCATGAACAAGCTTGGCTAGCGCTTTCTCAATTTCATCCTGCACGGTTCTGCCATAAGGCTGTGACTGGAATCCATTGAAATTCGTTCCATCATAGCTCACTCGTACTGCGATGTTGCGCAAGAGATTCCAGCCTCCTCTTTGTTATCATTGCAATACAATACACCCATAAATTCAAAAAAAGGTGGCCGCTAAGGTCCACCCTTTTTTAAAAAGAAGAAACTACACTGCCTACCTATTAGAGTCGACAGGGCTTCTTCGAAAATTGTTACTTAAAACAGGAATGATCGCTTATCCGCGATCAACCAGTTCCAAATACACCATAGGCGCAGCATCACCGCGGCGAGGTCCCAGCTTAAGGATACGCGTGTATCCGCCAGCACGCTCAGCGTAACGCTCAGCCAGTTCGGAGAACAGCTTTTGAATTGCATCCTTTTCGCCGTCTACAGTTTCGCGACGAACGAAAGCAGCAACTTGACGACGTGCATGCAAATCACCTTTTTTAGCTTTAGTGATCAGCTTTTCAGCGATAGAACGAACTTCTTTCGCCTTTGCTTCAGTCGTTTGAATGCGCTCATATAGGAACAAGTCTGTGACAAGGTCACGGAACAATGCTTTACGTGCACTGGAGTCACGTCCTAATTTTTGATATGCCATTTGTTTTCCCCTCCCTTGCTCGTTTGTCTAAACAATGCTGAGTCCTACTCTTCCGTACGTAGACCAAGTCCAAGCTCTTCAAGCTTCTCTTGAACTTCCTCGAGTGATTTGCGACCAAGGTTACGCACCTTCATCATATCCTCTTCGGATTTCGTAATTAGCTCTTGAACTGTATTGATACCCGCACGCTTCAAGCAGTTGTATGAACGTACAGAAAGATCCAGCTCCTCGATTGTCATCTCCAGAACTTTTTCTTTCTTATCTTCTTCTTTTTCGACCATAATCTCAGCGTCTTTGGCCTCATCCGTCAATCCTACAAACAAATCCAAATGCTCTGTTAGAATTTTTGCGCCAAGGCTTACCGCCTCTTCTGGACGAATACTGCCGTCAGTCCAAACTTCAAGCGTCAGCTTGTCATAGTTTGTAACTTGACCTACGCGAGTATTTTCCACGCTGTAGTTCACACGAGTAATCGGCGTGTAGATCGAATCAACTGGAATTACGCCAATCGGTTGATCATCACTCTTGTTCCGGTCCGCCTGTACGTATCCGCGTCCCCGATTAGCAAAAATTCGCATATGGAGTCGTGCGCCGGAGGCCAAGGTTGCAATGTGAAGATCAGGGCTTAAAATCTCGACATCGCTGTCCGCTCGAATGTCTCCCGCTGTTATGTTTCCTTCACCGTCAGCATCGATCTCCAACACTTTCTCTTCGTCAGAGTGGATTTTGAGCGATAGGCGCTTCAGGTTTAGAATGATTTCCGTTACGTCTTCAATCACTCCAGGAATCGTAGAAAACTCGTGAAGCACTCCGTCAATTTGAACCGATGTTACTGCAGCACCCGGCAACGACGACAGCAAAATTCGGCGTAGCGAATTGCCAAGTGTTGTTCCGTATCCGCGTTCCAACGGCTCGACTACGAAGCGCCCATAAGTTCCTTCATCATTTAATTCTACGGTTTCGATTTTCGGCTTTTCGATCTCAATCACTAATAGTACCCTCCTTCAAACGTCACTCCGTGTTACCTTGTCGATCTTGTGTTAAACCTAGTAGTATGCCAAACCTTCACAACCATTATTCACAAGTTGCGGTTATTTGATACCACCGCGGATTAAGCTACTATACGCGACGACGTTTCGGTGGGCGGCATCCGTTATGCGGAACTGGTGTTACATCCTTAATGAGGTTAACTTCCAATCCAGCTGCTTGAAGCGAGCGAATTGCTGCTTCGCGGCCAGCGCCTGGGCCTTTAACCATGACTTCAACCGTTCTCATGCCATGTTCCATCGCTGCTTTTGCTGCAGTTTCAGCAGCCATTTGAGCTGCAAAAGGTGTGCTCTTACGCGAACCTTTGAATCCAAGGTTACCAGAGCTTGCCCATGAAATTGCGTTGCCATGCGGATCTGTAATTGTAACAATTGTATTGTTAAACGTTGAGCGGATATGCGCAACGCCAGAGTCAATATTCTTCCGATCACGACGTTTCGTGCGAACGACTTTTTTACCTTTAGCCATTGTCCATTATCCTCCCTTCTTATTTCTTCTTGTTAGCTACAGTACGACGAGGTCCTTTACGCGTACGCGCATTCGTTTTCGTGCGTTGACCGCGAACAGGCAATCCACGACGATGACGAAGACCACGGTAGCAGCCGATCTCAGTTAGACGTTTAATGTTAAGTGAAATTTCACGACGTAGGTCGCCTTCCACTTTAACTGTTTTATCGATTGTTTCACGAAGACGAGCCAATTCATCCTCAGTCAAATCGCGAACACGAGTGTTAGCATTAACATCTGATTCAGCAAGAATTTTTTGAGAAGTTTTCTTACCGATACCAAAGATGTACGTCAGGGCGATTTCTATGCGTTTGTCACGCGGAATATCTACACCAGCTATACGTGCCATGGACTATTTCCCTCCTTTTATCCTTGTTTTTGTTTGTGTTTCGGATTTTCACAAATGACCATAACATTGCCTTTGCGACGAATAACTTTGCATTTTTCGCAAATCGGCTTAACCGAAGGTCTAACCTTCATTGTGATTACCTCCCGAATCTCTCGTCGGCAGGCCTATGACAGCCTACTTCCGATAAGTGATGCGCCCTCTTGTTAAATCATAAGGCGATAACTGTATAACCACTTTGTCTCCTGTCAGAATACGAATAAAATGCATTCTAAGCTTACCGGAAACATGTGCGAGAATCTGATGTCCGTTCTCCAGCTCCACCTTGAACATGGCATTCGGCAACGGTTCTACTACCGTACCTTCGACCTCAATGACGTCTTCCTTAGCCACCGTCATTCTCCTTTCGCATGCGCGTACTTCTGAATCACATAACGTAACTTGGCATTGGTCACCCTGCCTGTTTCTAGCAAGCTGCTTGTTACCTCTTGACTAATGGCAGGCTGTAACTCAAGATGCAGAACGTTCTTTTTCTTCGCTTGATCAAATCTACGCTTTTTACCATCGACAATCAGCACAAACCTCTCATCGACAATCTTTATAATAACAGCATAGCTGTCTTCATCTTTGCCGCGAAGCACTTTGACAAATTGACCAACCTGCGGCTGTACATCCGTAGCCATAACTATGGCTGCTGCGGCAGCATGGTCAAAATTTCAAAGCCGTCCTCCGTAACGGCGACTGTATGCTCAAAGTGAGCACACCAGGAACCGTCCTGTGTTACGACTGTCCAATTGTCCTCAAGCGTTCTGACATATCGTTCACCGATATTAACCATTGGCTCGATGGCAAGCACCATTCCCGGCTTTAGACGAGGGCCTCGATCTGGAATGCCGTAGTTCGGTATTTGCGGCTCTTCATGCAGATCCGCGCCGATTCCGTGCCCCACGTATTCGCGAACAATCGAAAATCCTGCATCTTCTACGACCTTTTGAATGGCATGTGAAATTGTATAAAGTCTAACGTCAGGCTTGATGAGCGCAAGCCCCGCATATAGCGATTGCTCCGTCACATCCAGCAGTCTTTGAACCTCATCGGATACTGCTCCAACCGCATAGGTCCAAGCTGAATCTCCGTGATAGCCTTCAAACTGTGCTCCGATATCGAGACTAACAATATCACCTTCGTTTAACTTGCGCGAACTTGGGAAGCCATGTACCAGCTCGTCATTGACTGAAGCACAAACGCTGGAAGGAAAACCATTGTAACCTTTGAAGGATGGAACAGCCTTCTGACTCCGGATGAAGTCTTCGGCAATTTTATCAAGCTCGGCTGTAGTAATACCAGGCCTAACATTTTGTTTCATAAGCTGGTGCGTCGCAGCTACGATGCGGCCAGCTTCCCTCATATATGTCAGCTCCGACTGGGATTTGCATATAATCATTACAATGTACCTTTCAAGCAAGAGATAATATCGCTAGATACAACGTTAATATCTTTCTCGCCGTCGACTTCTCGCAATAAACCTTTACCTCTGTAATAGTCAAGAAGCGGCGCAGTTTTGGATGTATATTCATCCAATCTAGTGCCTACCTTCGCTTCTGTATCATCTGAACGCTGATACAGCTCTCCGCCATCCTTGTCGCAAACTCCTTCAAGCTTTGGAGGATTGAACATTACATGATAGGTTGCTCCGCAAGTTTTGCAGAGGCGTCTGCCCGTCAAGCGAGCAAGAAGCAATCCGCGGTCAACTTTTAAATTTACTACATGATCAATGCTGCGACCCAGCTCAGCCAGCATGCCGTCAAGTGCTTCAGCTTGCTGCAGCGTGCGTGGAAAGCCGTCGAGCAAAAATCCTTTTTCGCAGTCGCTTTGTGCCAAACGTTCCTTTACGATTCCATTCGTAATCTCATCAGGAACGAGAAGGCCTTGATCGACATACTCTTTCGCTTTAAGCCCAAGAGGAGTGCCTTCCTTCATCGCCAAGCGAAATGCATCGCCTGTTGATAGATGAGGAATACCAAACTCTTGTACAATTCTCTCCGCTTGTGTACCTTTACCGGCTCCCGGAGGACCCATAAATAAAATATTCATTATCATGTTCCTCGCTTTAAACACAATAGGCTCATTCGGGCACCGCACCAACACCGAAGCGGCAGCCCGATCAGAACCTATTGTTATTTATTGATAAACCCTTTGTAATGGCGTTTGATCAACTGGCTCTCGATCTGTTTCATCGTATCAAGCGCAACGCCGACAACGATTAACAGTGAGGTACCGCCCAGCTGCACTGAGCGCGGTAATCCGGCAAGTGATCCGAAGAACACCGGTAGAACAGAGATTGCCGCTAGGAAAATCGCACCCGTTAACGTAATACGCGACATAACGCGAGTTAAGTAAGAAGATGTCGGTTTGCCAGGACGAATGCCAGGAATATATCCACCATTCTTTTTCATCTGATCTGCCATTTGCACAGGATTAATTTGCACGAAAGTATAGAAGAAGGTAAATCCGATAATGAGCAATACGTACAAGACCATACCAAGCGGCTTGTCATAGCTCATATTATCAATAATCCACTTCGCCCAATTATGGGTGCTCCAGAAGTTAGCGATCGTAATTGGGAATGTAATCAATGAAACTGCGAAGATAACAGGAATAACACCTGCGCCGTTCACTTTCATCGGAATGTGAGTGGATTGACCACCGTACATTTTACGTCCAACTACACGCTTAGCATACTGAACCGGGATTTTACGAATACCTTGCTGAATGAAGATAACACCTACAATAATCGCGATAATCGCAATTAGAACAAGCGCCATCTTGCCAATGTTAAGGAATAATTTATCTGTATCGACAAATTGATCTTCAACGATCGTACGAATGTGACCTGGAATACCAGCTACAATCGCAGCAAAAATTAGAATTGAAATACCGTTTCCGATACCTCTTTCTGTAATTTGCTCCCCTAACCACATTAAGAATGCAGTACCAGCAGTCAAGATAATAGCGATAATCAGGTAATCAACGAAAGTTGCATCAACAATCATTTCTTGCTGATATAAACGGTTAAAGCCGATCGCAGTTGCAAAGCCTTGTACAAGACCTAGAATAACTGTACCGTAACGCGTAATTTGCGCTAGTTTGCGTTTCCCGTTTTCGCCTTCCTTCTGCCATTCAGCAAACTTAGGAATTACATCCATCGACAATAGCTGTACGATAATGGATGCTGTGATGTACGGTGTAATTCCAATCGCGAAAATCGAGAATTGGAACAATGCACCGCCTGAGAAGGTGTTTAACAAGCCAAATATATCGTTGCCGAGCTCATTGGCTTGCTTAAATACTTCTTTGTTTACGTCTGGTACCGGTATGAACGCACCGATACGATAGATGAATAAAATAAACAGTGTGAACAGGATCCGTGTACGTAGATCCGTAACCTTCCAAATATTGGATACGGTTGTAAACAATTAGATCACCTCGGTTTTACCGCCGGCAGCCTGGATTTTCTCTACCGCAGATTGAGAGAACTTTTTAGCTTTAACAGTAAGCGCTACATTAATTTCGCCATTGCCCAAAATTTTAATTCCGGCAAGTGGATTTTTCACAATCCCTTGTTCAAGAAGAACTTCTGGTGTGACTTCAGTACCTGCTGCAAAGCTGTTAAGATCTTCAATGTTGACAATCGCGTATTCGGTACGGAATGGATTATTGAAACCGCGCTTAGGCAGACGACGGTACAATGGGTTTTGGCCGCCCTCAAATCCAGGACGAACGCCGCCGCCGGAGCGTGCATTTTGACCTTTGTGGCCTTTACCCGCTGTTTTGCCGTTGCCAGATCCGATACCGCGACCTTTACGCTTAGCTACTTGGGTAGAACCAGCTGCTGGTGCTAACTCATGCAATTTCATCGTTCGTGCACCTCCTTATTTATTTCGTGTAAATCGGTCTATTATTGTACTTCTTCAACTTTTACCATATGGCTGACATGATTAATCATGCCGCGAATAGCCGGGCTGTCGTTTTTAACGACCGATTGATGCAGCTTACGAAGGCCGAGCGATTCAACCGTTGCACGTTGTTTCTCGTTGCGACCAATCAAACTGCGAACGAGGGTGATTTGCAATTTTGCCATCGTTATTCCCTCCTTAACCTAACAGCTCTTCGACAGTTTTTCCACGAAGTTTAGCAACATCTTCCGCACGTTTAAGACGGGATAAACCTTCTAGAGTTGCATTTACCATATTCATGGAGTTCGAAGAACCGAGCGATTTAGTCAAGATGTCGCCTACACCAGCTAGCTCAAGAACCGCACGAACCGGTCCGCCAGCGATAACTCCAGTACCTTCATTCGCAGGTTTTAGAAGAACTTCGCCTGCGCCAAAGCGACCAATTACAAGGTGAGGAATCGATGTTCCTACTAGTGGTACATGGATCAAGTTTTTCTTAGCATCGTCAATGCCTTTGCGAATCGCATCAGGCACTTCGCTTGCTTTACCGATCCCTGCGCCAACGTAGCCTTTGCCGTCGCCGACTACTACAAGCGCGCTAAAGCTGAAGCGACGACCGCCTTTAACAACTTTCGCAACGCGATTGATATGCACAACTTTTTCAGTCAGTTCTAACGTATTAGGATCTACACGCAAGTCATTTAACCTCCTTATTGGATGATTAGAATTGCAGGCCTGCTTCGCGTGCTGCTGTAGCAAGCGCCTGAATTCTTCCATGATACAAGTAACCGCCACGATCGAATACGACCTCAGTTACACCTTTAGCTTGAGCGCGCTTAGCGATCAATTCGCCAACTTTAGCAGCTGCTTCAACGTTACCGCCGTTGCCTACTCCGCTTAGCTCTTTATCCTTAGTCGATGCAGAAGCTAGTGTAATACCAGCAACATCATCAATTAATTGTGCATACATGTGCTTGGAGGAACGGAATACAGACAGACGTGGACGAGCCGCTGTACCGCTAATTTTTTTACGAACACGCAGGTGTCTTTTCAGACGAGCCTTGTTTTTATCGCCTTTCGTAATCATGCTTGGTTCCCTCCTTTCTTTCTGCCTTAAGATGCTATTTCAAGCAAACCGTAAGTTTGCTTATTTTTTCTTACCAGCTTTACCTTCTTTACGGATGATGCGCTCACCTTCGTATTTGATACCTTTACCTTTGTAAGGCTCAGGCTCACGTACGGAACGGATTTGAGCAGCCATAGCGCCAACGCGCTCTTTATCAATACCGCGAACAGTAATCTTAGTGTTGGAAGGAACTTCAAACTCAATACCGTTCTCTGGAGTGATTTCAACTGGATGTGAGTATCCAACGTTAAGAACCACTTTATCACCGGACTTGCTTGCACGGTAACCAACGCCTACTAGCTCAAGATTTCTGGAGAAACCTTCTGTAACACCGCCAACCATGTTAGCGATCAAGCTGCGAGTTGTACCATGCAAAGAGCGATGCAATTTATTTTCAGACGGACGTTCTACCACGATTTCGCTGCCTTCAACTTTGATAATAATATCTTTGTGGAATTCACGAGTAAGCGTGCCTTTCGGTCCCTTTACTGTAAGTACCGAGTTATCCAGGTTGACAGTTACGCCACCAGGAACTGCGATCGGTTTACGACCAATACGAGACATTGTTACACCTCCAGTCTTTCTAACTTGTTTCTTACCAAACGTAGCAAACTACTTCGCCGCCGGATTTAACTTGACGTGCTTCTTTGTCAGTCATAACTCCTTTGGAAGTCGAAATAATTGCGATTCCGAGTCCGCCTAGTACACGAGGTACTTCAGCAGCTTGAGTATACACGCGCAGACCTGGTTTGGAGATACGCTTCAAACCTGTAATTACGCGCTCTTGGTTCGGGCCGTATTTCAAGAAAATACGAATAATCCCTTGTTTGTTGTCCTCGATATATTCAGCATCGCGGATAAAGCCCTCGCGCTTCAAAATTTCAGCAATTTGCTTCTTGATTTTAGAAGCGGGCATTTCCACGGTTTCGTGACGAACTGTATTCGCATTGCGAATGCGTGTCAACATATCTGCAATCGGATCAGACATAACCATTGTGTTAACCTCCTTCCCGAACTAGGTCGATTACCAGCTTGCTTTTTTAACGCCAGGAATCTGGCCCTTATATGCTAATTCGCGGAAACAAATCCGGCAAATTTTAAACTTTTGCAAAACAGAGTGAGGACGTCCGCAACGCTCACAACGCGTATAAGCGCGTACTTTGAATTTCGGTGTGCGTTGTTGCTTCACTTTCATCGAAGTTTTTGCCACTGGGTATTACACCTCCTACAAGTGGATTACTTCGCAAACGGCATGCCCAATTGGGTCAGCAATTCACGAGATTCTTCGTCTGTTTGTGCCGTCGTGACGATGACGATGTCCATACCGCGCACTTTATCAACTTTATCATATTCAATCTCAGGGAAGATCAATTGCTCTTTCATACCAAGCGTGTAGTTACCACGGCCATCAAACGCTTTTGTTGATACACCATGGAAGTCACGAACGCGTGGAAGCGAAATGTTGAACAATTTATCTAGGAAGTGGTACATGCGCTCGCCGCGCAATGTCACTTTAACCCCGATCGGCATGTTTTCACGAAGCTTAAAGCCTGCAATGGACTTCTTAGCACGAGTAACAACCGGCTTTTGACCAGAAATGATGCGCAGCTCTTCAACAGCAGCATCTAGTATTTTGGAGTTGGAAACAGCTTCACCAACACCCATATTGATTACTACTTTCTCAACCTTCGGTACTTGCATAACCGATGTATAATTGAACTTCTGCATTAGAGCAGGAGTAATTTCATTAAGAAAGCGACCTTTCAGTCTTGTTGTCATTGTTTTGGACCTCCTTTCCTACCAGAACGATTAGTCAATCACTTCGCCGGAACGCTTAGCGATTCGAACTTTTTTGCCGTTTTCAAGCACTTTATATCCGATTCGTGTTACTTTTCCGCTCTTCGGATCGATGTGCATAACGTTAGAAACGTGAATTGGCGCTTCTTGCTCAATGATACCGCCTTGTGGATTAACTTGAGAAGGGCGAGTATGCTTCTTCACCATGTTAACACCTTCAACGAGCACGCGGTTTTCACGTGGATACGCTGCGATTACGCGGCCCTTCTTACCTTTATCCTTACCGGTAATGATGATAACCGTGTCATCTTTTTTAACGTGCAATTTGTTATTGTACGATTCTTTAATTTTCTTTAGCCTTGGCATGAGTTACACCTCCTGCACGCTTGTGCTTTCAAGCTTATATAGAGTTTCTTAGATTACTTCTGGTGCAAGCGAAATGATTTTCATGAAATCTTTATCGCGAAGCTCACGAGCAACAGGTCCAAAAATACGTGTACCGCGTGGGCTCTTATCTTCTTTAACAACTACTGCTGCGTTCTCATCAAAAGAGATGTATGAACCGTCTTTACGACGAACAGTGCGCTTCGTACGAACGATAACCGCTTTAACTACGTCACCTTTTTTGACAACGCCGCCTGGTGTTGCTTGTTTGACGGAGCAAACGATCAAATCGCCAATAGCTGCTGTACGACGTCCAGTACCGCCTAGTACACGAATACACATAAGCTCTCTAGCACCAGAGTTGTCTGCAACTTTCAATCGCGAAAATGGTTGGATCATTTTAGCGTCCTCCTTTCGGAAAAAGTGCTCCTATGTTGCATAGGTATATTTTATAGAACAACCGCAGATTCTACAATTTCAACAAGTCTAAAGCGCTTGTCTTTGGAAAGTGGACGAGTTTCCATGATTTTCACAGTATCGCCAATTTTCGCTTGATTGTTCTCGTCGTGAGCCTTGTACTTTTTCGTATAACGAATACGCTTATGGTACAAATTGTGCTCCTTGTAGGTTTCTACAGCTACAACGATTGTTTTATCCATTTTGTCGCTTACAACTTTGCCGATTTGAACTTTACGGGCATTGCGTTCGCTCATGTTCTTCCTCCTTCCTTTTTCCGTGAACATACTATAGGATTAAGGCCTTTAATTAGCCGCTTATTCCGAGTTCTCTTTCACGCAAAACGGTTTTAGCACGAGCTATTTCCTTACGCACGTCACGAATCCGAGTTGGATTGTCGAGCTGCCCTGTTGCCAATTGGAAACGAAGGTTGAAAAGCTCCTCTTTAAAACCAGCAATTTTTTGTTCAATCTCAACAGAGGTCAGGTTGCGAATATCACTAGCTTTCATTTGCTTCACCACCCACTTCTTCGCGTTTCACGAACTTCGTTTTAACCGGTAGTTTGTGAGCCGCAAGACGCAGTGCTTCGCGAGCTACTTCTTCCGGTACACCCGCAAGTTCGAACATGATCTTACCAGGTTTTACAACTGCAACCCATTTTTCAACGTTACCCTTACCACTACCCATACGAACCTCTAGAGGCTTTTGAGTAATCGGCTTGTCTGGGAATATTTTAATCCAAACTTTACCACCACGTTTAATGTAACGAGTCATAGCAATACGAGCCGCTTCAATTTGACGGTTCGTAATCCATGACGGCTCAGTCGCTTGTAGACCGTATTCGCCGAACGCTACTGTTGTGCCGCCTTTAGCGCGACCTTTCATGTGACCGCGTTGTTGTTTGCGGTGTTTGACACGTTTAGGCACCAACATGATTAGTTGCCTCCTTCCTGGGGAGCTTTCTTCTTAGTTGGAAGGACTTCGCCACGATAGATCCATACTTTTACGCCTAGACGGCCGTAAGTAGTATGAGCCTCAGCTGTGCCATAGTCAATATCAGCACGAAGCGTATGAAGCGGAACTGTACCTTCGCTATATCCTTCAGAACGTGCAATTTCCGCACCGCCGAGACGACCGCTAACAGCAGTTTTAATCCCTTTAGCACCTGCGCGCATAGAACGTTGAATCGCTTGTTTCAATGCACGACGGAAAGATACACGACGCTCAAGTTGTTGTGCGATGCTTTCAGCTACTAGAATAGCATCAAGATCAGCTTGTTTAATTTCAGAAATATTGATGTGAACTTTCTTGCCTTTTGTAATCTTGCCTAGTTCTGTACGTAGATTTTCTACTTCAGAACCGCCTTTACCGATAACCATACCTGGCTTCGCCGTTTGAATCGTCACGTTCACGCGATTTGCAGCGCGTTCGATTTCAATGCGGGAAACAGCAGCATCTTTCAGCTTGTTTTTCAGGTATTCACGAATTTTAACATCTTCCAAAAGAAGATCACCGAAATCTTTACCAGCGTACCATTTGGATTCCCAATCACGGATAATCCCGATACGAAGACCGTTAGGGTTTACCTTTTGACCCACGCGTTATCCCTCCTTATTTTTCTGATACCGCCAAGGTAATGTGGCTGGTTCTTTTATTAATCCGGCTTGCGCGACCCATAGCTCGCGGACGGAAACGTTTCATAGTTGGACCTTGGTTTACGAAAGCTTGAGATACAACCAATTTACTTACGTCCATCTGGAAATTATGTTCAGCGTTAGCAATAGCCGAGTTAAGCAACTTCTCCAAAATTGGGGATGCAGCCTTTGGCGTGTGACGCAAAATTGCGATTGCTTCACCAACTTGCTTACCGCGAATCAAATCCGCAACCAGCTGAGCTTTACGAGGAGCAATACGAATAAATTTAGCATGCGCTTTAGCTTCTGACATGTAGGAACCTCCTCTCATTCAAGAAAGTGATAAAGGGCAAATTAACGTCTGCCCGTTTTTTTATCTTCACCGGCATGGCCTTTGTACGTACGAGTTGGTGCAAATTCACCAAGCTTGTGTCCAACCATATCTTCCGTTACATATACCGGCACGTGCTTGCGTCCATCATAAACAGCAAATGTGTGACCGATGAATTGCGGGAAAATGGTCGAGCGACGAGACCAAGTTTTTACAACGACTTTTTTATTTCCTTCGTTCAAATCCTCGACTTTTTTAAGCAGGTAACCGTCGACAAACGGTCCTTTCTTCAAACTGCGACCCATGTGATATCCTCCCTTCACGAAAACGCTGGCGTACTGTGGATAACCACCATCATTACGCGCAAGTTTTCAAGCTTCTATTACTTCGTGCGCTTACGAATGATATATTGGCTTGACGCTTTTTTCTTCTGGCGTGTTTTGTATCCAAGAGTCGGTTTGCCCCATGGAGATACTGGAGACTTGCGTCCAATCGGGGAACGACCTTCACCACCACCATGCGGGTGATCGTTAGGGTTCATAACAGATCCGCGAACAGTTGGACGTTTGCCTAACCAGCGGCTGCGGCCAGCTTTACCAATTTTGATAAGCTCATGGTCGCCGTTACCTACAGAACCGATAGTTGCACGGCAAGTATTAAGAATACGACGAACTTCGCCTGAGCTCAAACGAATGGATACGTAAGCTTCTTCTTTACCAAGAAGCTGAGCTTCTGTACCAGCTGCGCGAACTAGCTGTCCGCCTTTGCCTGGCTTCAATTCGATGTTGTGGATAAGTGTACCCACTGGAATATTAGCTAGTGGCAATGCATTACCAACACGGATGTCTGCATCCGGTCCGGACTCGATTTGATCGCCGACTTTCAAACCTTTAGGTGCGATAATGTAAGCTTTAGCACCGTCAACGTAGTGGATAAGTGCGATGTTGGAAGTACGGTTTGGATCGTATTCGATCGTAGCAACTTTACCAATTACGCCATCCTTAGTACGTTTGAAGTCGATAATACGGTATTTACGTTTATGTCCGCCGCCTTGGTGACGAACAGTAATTTTACCTTGGTTGTTGCGTCCAGCCTTCTTGTTAAGAGGCGCTAGCAACGATTTCTCCGGTGTGCTTGTCGTAATTTCTTCGAAAGTAGATACGGACATATTACGACGTGCAGGAGAGGTCGGTTTATACTTTTTGATAGACACTAGTTTTCCCTCCTTTTCTATACAGACGTTTCAAAGAACTCTAGCTCTTTGCTGTCATCGCTCAATTGAACGATAGCTTTTTTCCAATCAGGTCTGTATCCGCTATGTCTGCCATAACGCTTTAGTTTACCTGCTACACGCATTGTGTTTACGCCGGTTACTTTAACATTGAAAATTTGCTCAATCGCATTTTTGATTTCAGTTTTGTTCGCACGAAGATCAACTTCGAAAACATAACGCTTTGCAGCCATGAAATCACTTGTACGTTCTGTAATAACCGGGCGCTTGATAATATCGCGAGGATTTTTCATTACGCAAGCACCTCCTGTACTTTCTCAACAGCTTCTTTAGTGATAATCAGCTTATCATAAAGCAATACGTCACGAACATTAATGCCGTCAGCTGCTACAAACTTAACGCCAGGGATGTTACGTGCAGATAGTGCAACGTTATCCTCATAGTTAGCTGTAACGATTAGAGCTTTGCGATCTGCTTTAAGATTTGTAAGAATGCCTGCAAATTCCTTTGTCTTTGGAGCTGCCATAGCCAGTTGATCTAGAACGATCAATTCGCCAGCAATCACCTTGGAAGACAATGCGGATCTAATTGCAAGACGACGAACTTTTTTAGGCAATTTGAAGCCGTATGAGCGAGGAGTCGGACCAAATACTGTTCCGCCGCCTACCCATTGTGGTGAGCGAATGCTACCTTGACGAGCACGACCTGTGCCTTTTTGCTTCCAAGGTTTACGGCCGCCGCCGCGAACTTCGGAGCGCACTTTAGTTTTGTGTGTTCCCATACGCTCAGCAGCTTGTTGCAATACTACTGCGCTGTGCATAACATGAGTGTTTGGCTCGATACCAAATACGTTCTCAGCCAATTCGATTTCGCCAACTTGCGAACCACTCACGTTGAATACTGTAACTTTAGGCATTTCTTGTTCCTCCTTTCTTCAAAAGCAATTATTTCTTAACTGTTTCTCTAACTTTCACAAAACCGTTTTTAGGTCCAGGAATGGAGCCTTTTACTAGAATCACGTTACGCTCAGCGTCTACGCGAATAACTTCAAGCTTTTGGATTGTTACTGTTTCGCTACCCATATGACCTGGAAGGCGTTTGCCTTTAGGTACGCGGTTCGCTTGGATAGAACCCATGGAACCTGGTCCGCGGTGGTAACGGGAACCGTGGCTGTTTGGTCCAGTGCTTTGTCCCCAGCGCTTAATAACGCCTGCAAAGCCCTTACCTTTAGAAATACCTGTTACGTCAACGAATTCGCCCTCTGCGAACAAATTAGCCTTCACTTCTTGGCCAACTTCATACTCACCAAGGTTAATACCGCGAATTTCACGAACGTAGCGCTTAGGCGTCGAATTAGCTTTTTTAGCATGACCTGCTTCAGGCTTATTCGATCTGCTTTCTTTCTTATCAGAGAAACCCAATTGAACAGCTTCGTAGCCGTCAGTCTCTTGATCTTTCTTTTGAAGAACTACGCAAGGACCAGCTTCGATAACCGTTACCGGGATTACGTTACCTTCAGAAGTAAAGACTTGAGTCATACCAAGTTTTTTCCCTAAGATACCTTTCATGTTGACACCTCATTTCCTCTCTATCATTCACTTATGTGATATTACAGCTTAATTTCGATATCTACACCGGATGGCAGATCCAAACGCATCAACGCATCTACAGTTTGCGGCGTAGGATTCACAATGTCGATCAAACGCTTATGAGTGCGTTGCTCGAATTGCTCTCTGGAATCCTTGTACTTGTGTACCGCACGTAGAATAGTGATGATTTGCTTTTCCGTTGGCAACGGAATCGGCCCAGATACACCTGCACCCGAACGTTTTGCAGTTTCCACGATTTTTTCTGCGGATTGATCAAGAATTCTGTGATCGTATGCTTTCAAACGAATACGAATCTTTTGCTTTGCCATATAAGTCCCTCCTTCTTTCGCCCAATTTATTATCGGACATACTCCGTGAGAAAAACCCTCCACTGCCCCATGGCAAAGGGGCCGGGTGTGTCGGCAACCTCTCACATCAACGCAACGTCAGACCAACAGTCAATATTATATAGGAGTGGATGGGCAATTGCAACTATTTTTTCATGCTTTTTCAAAAAAGTTTTCATAGTGCAGCTGAGCTATGGAATGGCTTAAGCGCAGCCTCTATTCAACTGGAGTTTTGTGGCATTTGCCCGGCCATTGAGTCGCTAATGAGCTACTGTTAAAATAGCCATTTTTAGCTTAATAGTGGAACATGTGTCACTATAAAGTTACTCGCGCTCTTCCGACACTCCGCCACAAATGCCTCCATTACAATAATTACCACCAAATACAAAAATAAAACTGCAGAGCCGGCTCTACAGTTTCATAAAAACATATCTACTTATATAACTGGAATCCTTGGAGCATAATAACTGCAATTCTAAAATCGCAAACGACTCAGTTATTGCAGCATATGCCACATATTCCAACACACTAATATTAATAGAAGAAACACGTTGCGAAGATAAACTCACTATATCCGGTTTCAGCCCGATATGCTTGCGCAACGTGGTATCTAAGTACATTTTATGCATTTAGATTCTCTTTTTTTGCCGAATAAACGGTTCTAGACGGATTTCATGTATCTATATGATATCCCGATTAACCCAATACAACACGGTCATCGCTCATCTTCTTACCGCTAATCCGCTCAAATTCGCCAAGCAGCTGTTCAACGGTCAAGTGCTTCTTGCGATCCTCATTCACTTCGAGTATAATACGCCCCTTGTCCATCATAATTAGCCTGTTACCAAGACGAATTGCTTGCTCCATGTTATGAGTAACCATAAGCGTGGTTAGCTTCATCTCGCTTACAATGGATTCTGTCAGTTCCGTAATGAGCTCGGCACGTGCCGGATCTAGAGCCGCCGTATGCTCGTCCAACAACAATATTTGAGGTTTTGTAAAAGTGGACATCAAGAGACTTAAAGCCTGTCTCTCGCCGCCTGAGAGCATGCCGACCATAGCATTCAGTCGATTCTCAAGCCCTATGCCAAGACGAGACAAATGCTCTTTGAATAAAGTACGTTTGGCACTTGTTACGCCAAGCGAAAGTCCTTTTATTTTGCCACGCGTATAGGCCATTGCCAAATTTTCTTCTATCGTCATTCTAGGCGCAGTACCGGCCATCGGATCCTGGAATACCCGTCCAATCCATTGACTGCGTTTATGCTCGGATAGTCTGCTAATATCTTTGCCGTTAATCCGTATTTCACCAGCATCCGGCTTCAATACTCCAGAAATCAAATTCATCAAAGTAGATTTCCCTGCACCGTTGCTGCCAATTACAGTTATGAAATCTCCTGGCTTTAAAACCAGATTAGCATTCATAAGAGCAATCTTTTCATCTATCGTACCCGGGTTAAACAATTTAGATACATTATTTATCTCAAGCATTAACGTCCGCCTCCAATCTGCTCACCTGTCGATGAGGACAGTAACTCTGACGTACGTTTTCGTGCTACTGATTTCTGTTTGGATACACTTCTCATATAAGGTATAACTAGAGCGAAAATAACAATGATAGCTGTTATTAGTTTCATGTCAGAAGCATCAAGCCAGTCTACATATACAGCAAGTGCTGTAATCATGCGATAAATAATTGAACCAAGAATAGCTGCAATAGTCGCTTTGAAAATTGATCTACTGCCAAAAATAGCTTCACCAATAATAACAGAAGCCAAACCGATTACGATCATACCGACACCCATGCCGTTATCCGCGTACTTGAGGTAGTGAGAAACAAATGCACCGGAAGCGCCTACCAAAGCATTGGAAAGCGCAACGCCCATAATAATAGTCATATCAGTATTAGCGCCAAAACTACGTATCATTTTGGGGTTATCTCCTGTAGCACGCAAACTTAGGCCAATATTCGTACGGAAAAACAAATCCAACAATAACTTCACTACAATTACGATGACAATCATAACTAGTAATACATTTGAACTCGAAAATAAAGTTTCCGTATCACGGAATGGATAATTTGGCTTACCTAAAATTCTAAGATTAATGGAATACAAAGCAATCATCATAATAATACCCGACAAAAGACCATTAATTTTCCCTTTAGTATGAAGCAAGCCCGTACAGGTGCCTGCGAGAGCACCAGCTGCAAACGCAAAAATAATCGATAACCATGGCGGTGTTCCGGAAACAGTCGCCACCGTAGCTACTGCTGCTCCAGTAGTAAAGCTTCCATCAACCGTTAAGTCAGGAAAGTTTAGAATTCTAAATGTAATAAATACTCCAAGCGCCATTAGCGCATAAACCAAACCGTACTCAACGGCACCGACCATCAACCCATACATAATAAAACTCCCGTCTATAACGATCAATGGGGCGATGCGGCGTGTCCGCTCACCCCATCGTGATCGTTATTAGTAATAGCAAATCTGGAATTAATTATTGAAGAATATTATTTTGATCTTTCACATATTGCTTCATTTTATCTGTCACTTCGATCCCTTGAGCTTCTGCTGCTTTTAAATTAATAATAAAATCTAGCTTTTGAGGAACGGTTACATCCATTTCACCCGGCTTTTTGCCATTTTTCAAAATTTCCACTGCCATTTGGCCGACTTCATAGCCATGATCATAGTATTTGAATCCAACTGCTGCAAATGCACCAGCCTCAACAGAATCACGGTCAGCGGAGAAGAATGGGATTTTATTTTTGTTTGCAACTTCAATAATGGAAGAAACACCACTTACTACTTCGTTGTCTAGTGTGATGTAAATAGCGTCAACTTTTCCTACCAAAGCGTCTGCCGCTTGTTTTACTTCGGCTGACTTAGCAATCGCTTTTTTAGTCATTTTAATGCCATGCTTAGCAAGCTGTTCTTCAGCTATTTTGGCCATTACTACTGCGTTTGGCTCGCCTTCGTTAATAATTACTCCTACTGTCTTAACATTTGGAAACTCAGCAGCGATAAAATCCATCGTTTGAACAATAGCATCTGGATTTGTATCTGCTGCACCTGTTACATTGCCGCCCGGAGCTTGTAATTGCTTAACAACACCTGCTTCAATAGGATCCGTTACCGCCGCAAACAACACGGGTCTGTCTGTTACAGTATTCGCCAAATCCAATGCTGGATTTGTAGCTATCCCTAGAGCCAGATCGCTTTTTCCATTTGCAATCTTTTGCGCGATTGTTTTACTGTTTGATGGCTCGAACTGCGCACTGTTGTAATCGATTTTAATGTTTTTCTTGTCTTCAAGACCCGCATCCTTCAGTGCTGCCTTAAAGCCTTCCAATGTGGCGTCCAAAGATGGATGCTCACCATATTGCGATACAGAAATCGTATAGTCTACTTTACTGCTGCTGCACCCTGCAGAAAATGCCATTACTGCTGCTAAAGCTAGTCCAACCCAAACTCGTTTCTTCAAAATAATACCCCTCTCATTGTCTTGTATAATACTTCTCTCAACTGTCTCTTTTTGTCGTTGATGTGAACAAACCTTTAGGACTATTTTAATTATAAGGGATATCGAGTTTCCGTCAATGCCAAGTTATTTCATCAAAATACTCCAAATTTTAACTAAAAATGTACAGCATACGCCAAAAGTATCATGAGTTTTTCATTTCTTTAATTTCTAGCGTCCAACCTACAGTGAATAAAAGTTAATTATTCTCAAAATAAAAGCAAATGTTATCACATATTTACTAGGAAGCGACTAATTGTCATTAATCGGTAACCTCATTGCAGTATAAGTGAAACAAAGGATCACTGGAGCGATGATTAACTTCTAACGGTTGCCACAAACGCTATTCAGGCTAAAATTACGGATTAATTTTTCTAACGGTTGCTATCGCGCTTAACTATTCATTAAACTACTGAATTCTTCGAAAATCGGTACATTAACGCTCATGGCAACCGTTACATGTTCAAATAACCAAAAATAATCGAAATAGCCTCGCTTGCAACCGTTAGCGGATTTTATCAAGGGAAGATCTTGTCCGAGGTTATCATACTTATAAATAGCTGCTCATCGTCGAATCGGCAGCTGCCTCATATCTCGTTAGCATTTTTCCATACCATCAAATGCCAAATTTTCGTTCATAAGCGGATCCATGAAATAAAAAAGACTCTCACCGAAGTGAGAGTCCCAATATGCTTTGCGGCTATAGCCGCTAGGCATTATTTTTGGATAGAAGCAACTGCCCCAGCGCCTACAGTACGGCCGCCTTCACGGATGGAGAAACGAGTACCTTCTTCAACAGCGATTGGCGAAATAAGCTCAACTGTAACAGTGATGTTATCGCCAGGCATAACCATTTCAGAACCTTCTGGAAGGTTGATGATACCTGTAACGTCAGTTGTACGGAAGTAGAACTGTGGACGGTAGCCTGTGAAGAAAGGCTTATGACGGCCACCCTCTTCTTTAGTCAAAACGTAAATTTGAGCTGTAAAGTTAGTGTGCGGCTTAACAGAACCCGGCTTTGCCAAAACTTGGCCACGCTCGATGTCAGCACGGTCAACACCACGAAGAAGAGCACCGATGTTGTCACCAGCTTGAGCGGAGTCAAGCAATTTGCGGAACATCTCAACGCCTGTAACTACAGACTTACGAGCTTCTTCAGCAAGACCAACGATTTCGATCTCGTCGCCAACTTTAACCACACCGCGCTCTACGCGACCTGTAGCAACTGTACCACGGCCTGTAATTGTGAACACGTCCTCAACTGGCATAAGGAAAGGCTTAGCTGTGTCGCGCTCTGGAGTTGGGATGTAGCTGTCGATTTGCTCGAACAATTCAACAACGCGGTCAGCCCAAGGACCGTTAGGGTCTTGTAGAGCTTCACGAGCGGAACCACGGATGATTGGAGTGTCATCGCCAGGGAACTCATACTCGGAAAGAAGGTCGCGAACTTCCATTTCAACTAGCTCAAGAAGCTCTTCGTCTTCAACCATATCGCATTTGTTCAAGAATACAACGATGTAAGGAACACCAACTTGGCGAGAAAGCAAGATGTGCTCACGAGTTTGTGGCATTGGGCCGTCAGCAGCGGATACAACTAGAATACCGCCGTCCATTTGAGCAGCACCAGTGATCATGTTTTTAACATAGTCGGCGTGACCTGGGCAGTCAACGTGTGCATAGTGACGGTTAGGCGTTTCATACTCAACGTGAGAAGTTGAGATTGTGATACCGCGCTCGCGCTCTTCTGGAGCTTTATCGATTTGGTCGTAGTCCATTGCAGCACCGCCGTAGCGAGTGGAAAGAACTTTAGTGATTGCAGCTGTCAAAGTAGTTTTACCATGGTCAACGTGACCGATTGTACCAATATTAACGTGTGGTTTGTTACGTTCAAATTTAGACTTAGCCATTGAACTTGAACCTCCTCAAATTAAATTCATATTTTTTATGTGTGGGACCGACACCGAGTATGCTAGCAAACCCTAATGCCGGCCAATTGCAAACCAGTTACATGCTGCGCTTCGTTAAAAGCAGTAATTATTCGCCTTTATGCTTAGCGATAATTTCTTCAGCAATTGATTTTGGAACTTCTTCATAATGAGAAAGCTCCATGGAGAACACACCGCGTCCTTGAGTACCAGAACGAAGCGTTGTGGAGTAACCGAACATCTCGGATAGAGGCACTTTGGAACGGATAATTTGTGCACCTGCACGGGAATCCATACCTTCGATACGTCCACGACGAGAGTTAAGCATACCCATAACATCACCCATGTATTCTTCAGGAACCGTTACTTCAACTTTCATAATCGGCTCAAGGATTACAGGGTTACACTTTTCCTTAGCTGCTTTAAGCGCCATGGAACCAGCGATTTTAAACGCCATCTCAGAGGAGTCAACGTCATGGTAAGATCCGTCGTAAACGACAGCCTTAACGTCAACTAGAGGATAGCCGGCAATAACACCGTTTTTCATCGACTCTTCAATACCAGCTTGGATTGGAGCGATGTACTCACGAGGAATTGCACCACCAACAACCTTGTTTTCAAATGCAAAGCCTTGGCCAGGCTCTTGAGGGATGAACTCAACCCAACAATGACCGTATTGACCTTTACCACCGGACTGACGAACGAACTTACCTTCGACTTTAGCAGCAGAACGGAATGTTTCACGGTAAGCAACTTGTGGTTTACCAACATTTGTTTCTACTTTAAACTCACGAAGCATACGATCTACCAATACTTCAAGGTGAAGCTCACCCATACCGGAAATAATCGTTTGGTTAGTTTCCTCATCCGTATGAGCACGGAATGTAGGATCCTCTTCTTGCAATTTGGAAATTGCAATACCAAGACGATCTTGGTCAGCTTTTGTTTTTGGTTCAATGGCAACCGAGATAACTGGATCAGGGAAGTTCATTGACTCAAGGATAATTGGATGTTTCTCATCGCATAGTGTATCGCCAGTCGTTGTATCTTTAAGACCAACTGCAGCAGCGATGTCACCAGAGTAAACGATTGAGATTTCTTCACGGCTGTTCGCATGCATTTGAAGAATACGGCCGATACGCTCACGCTTACCTTTAGTAGCGTTAAGAACGTATGAACCGGAGTTCAAAGTACCGGAATAAACACGGAAGAATGTCAATCTGCCAACATAAGGATCCGTCATAACCTTAAACGCTAGAGACGCGAACGGCTCTTCGTCAGAGGAAGGACGTACACCTTCTTCACCATCTTCAAGAACACCAGTAATAGCTGGTACATCAAGTGGTGAAGGCAAGTAGGCAACTACAGCATCCAGAACTGGCTGAACGCCTTTGTTACGGTAAGATGAGCCGGCAACAACCGGGAAGATTTTAACTTCGCAAACACCTTTGCGAAGTACTGATTTAATTTCTGCGACGGAGATTTCTTCTCCCTCGAGATATTTCATCATTAGTTCTTCATCAAGTTCAGCTACACGCTCAACAAGATCTTGACGAAGCTCTTCTACTTGATCAGCGTACTCAGCAGGAATTGGTCCCTGCTCAGGATCTTTACCAAGATCATCTTTGTAAGTGTAAGCTACACGCTCGATCAAATCGATAACACCGATGAAGTCAGATTCAGCGCCCATCGGCAGTTGAATCGCAACAGCATTAGCTTGCAGACGCTCACGCATGTCTTTAATAACATTCAGATAGTCTGCACCGATAATGTCCATCTTGTTAATGTAAGCGATACGAGGAACACCATAACGGTCAGCTTGACGCCATACAGTCTCAGACTGTGGCTCAACGCCTTCTTTAGCACTGAAAACACCAACGGCCCCGTCCAATACGCGCAGGGAACGTTCAACCTCTACTGTGAAGTCAACGTGTCCCGGGGTGTCGATAATATTAATGCGGTGACCCTTCCATTGAGCGGTCGTAGCGGCAGACGTAATTGTAATACCGCGTTCTTGCTCTTGCTCCATCCAGTCCATTGTAGCAGAACCTTCATGAGTTTCCCCAATTTTGTGAGTACGCCCCGTAAAGAACAAGATCCGTTCAGTTGTTGTGGTTTTACCAGCGTCAATATGCGCCATAATCCCGATGTTACGCGTATTTTTCAAGGAGAACTCTCTTGCCATAATTATGTCTCCTTTCGTTTCTCTTAATCCTACCAGCGGTAGTGAGCAAAAGCTTTGTTAGCTTCAGCCATTTTGTGAGTGTCTTCACGTTTCTTAACGGAAGCACCAGTGTTGTTGGATGCGTCGATAATTTCTGCTGCTAGACGCTCCTCCATTGTTTTCTCCCCGCGGTTACGCGAGTAGTTAACCAACCAACGAAGACCAAGAGCTGTACGACGCTCAGGTTTAACTTCGATAGGTACTTGATAGTTCGCACCGCCGACACGACGAGCTTTAACTTCAAGCACTGGCATAATATTTTTCAAAGCTGCTTCAAAAACTTCCATTGGCTCTTTGCCAGTACGCTCTTGAATTAGCTTGAATGCATCATATAGCAATGTTTGTGCAACGCCTCTTTTACCATCGATCATAATGCGGTTGATCAGACGAGTAACCAATTTACTATTGTAAACCGGATCCGGCAATACATCACGTTTTGTAACAGGACCTTTACGTGGCATGAAAAATCCCCCTTCCTTTTAGAGTAGAATCCCCTTAGCTGTTATACATGAGGGGTTTATTATTTTTTAGCTTTTGGACGTTTAGTTCCATACTTAGAACGAGCTTGGTTGCGGTTATTAACACCTGCAGTGTCAAGAGCACCACGAACGATATGGTAACGAACCCCCGGAAGGTCTTTAACACGTCCACCACGGATTAGAACAACACTGTGTTCCTGCAGGTTGTGACCGATACCCGGAATGTAAGCTGTAACCTCAACACGGTTAGTAAGACGCACACGGGCATACTTACGAAGAGCTGAGTTCGGTTTTTTCGGAGTCATTGTTCCTACACGAGTACAAACACCGCGTTTTTGCGGAGCACTAATGCTTGTAATTTCACGTTTTAGAGCGTTATAACCTCTTTGCAAGGCTGGCGATTTAGTCTTAACTACTTTCGCTTGACGACCTTTGCGAACGAGCTGGTTAATTGTTGGCATAATGCCACCTCCTTCCCCAATTCATGTCTTTATGTGGTAGACATTTAACCCTTATTTAAGCCCACAGAGCCAGGCGGTTCATAAATGAACAAAAGCACACCTTTAGCCTTGTCATTAGGCACACTTCGATATATTAACATCTTGCTGCCATCAATGTCAAGGATGTTCGATCATTTTTTGAATTTTTTTTCATCCATACTGGTTGCATTCTATTTCCCCCGCTATTTTACCACTATTTCTAACCGTTCTGCAAAATTAAAACTTATCTGTAACATAAAAAACGAAAGGCTGCTTCGGAAACAGCGCCTGCAGCAGCTTTGAATGGGATGTCATAGATGAAGCTTCGTCTGCTCCCTGAAAAAGATACGTAATAAATTTCTCCTGGCTAAGCTCAAGCTCGTTATATGCAATATGGGACTGAGCATGCAGCTCTACGCTGACCGTTCCACTGGCAATATTAAGGTATGCGTGCTGCGAACCGCATGTTATACGTAAACAGCAGTTTTTATTTCCATACTCCCCGCTTTGCTGCAGCCTTCTTGTAAAAACTCCCGTCATTTTTTTAAGAAGCGGATATAACCCTATAACCTTCCACATCGCGTATTGAATGAGCTGCTGCTGCGCGCCCCACTCAGTTAGAGCGTTAATCAGCACATGATCGCTAGGCAGCTTCGCATGAATGTCGACTGCATCCGGACGCAGCTGCATTAAAGATTGAAATAATGGCACTGCTGCCTTCTCATCCCCTGCCAAATAGATCAGCTCTTCGATATGAGCTCTGCCTTCCATCGTCTTGCTGATTTGTCCATAAGCTGCTGGCCGGCCATTTTTCAAAGCGATCAAGCAAGTGGACGTTTCCCATCTTGGCCATTGCAATTGATCGCGCCAAAAAGATTCCGGCCTTGCCACTGAATACGATCGATTTCGGTTAAAAGCCGCATACATATCTGACATCGCTTCAATATAATCTGAATGGAATGAAATGATTTCGTATTCTGTTTGCAGCTGTACAGGCGGAACTAACGCGCTTTTTATTGCATAGACAGGCTCAGGAACGACATTCCAGCCTAATTTCTCATAAAATGGTGTAATTACAGCAAATAGCAAGGACAGGTCAAAGCCCTGCTCCGACATCCACTCCGTTTGACGGTTTAAAATCTTTTGACAAAGCCTTCTCCCTCTATATTCAGGAAGAGTAGCGACACTGCCTAATCCTCCAACTTTTATTTCCACATCCTCAATTCGGCAGTGGAATGGGAAAATTTGTACAGTTGAAGCAAGCTGCCCATCGCATTTCGCTATCCAGGTCGTCGAAAATGAATATGTCTGATCATAATCCAGACGCTGCTGAAAAAAGTGCTTGCCGTTAGGAAACACCTTGTCCAATATGTCGTAAACGCCTTCCAGTTCCTCGCGATTTTCAACGCTGCGAACTTCAATTGCATCAGAATTCATGCTTATTCTCCTCATCTTTAATAAATTAAATCTTGCGTTGACTTTATAAGGGGATATAATAATTAAACATAGCACACTTGTGAGCGCTCCCACAATATTGAATAACTAACTTTCGATTTTAGCACCAGCTGCGGTAGCGACTTCCCTGTAAAAATAAGTTATGAACAGCAGGTGATCTTATGTCATTGCGTTTAAAATATTTTTTAGTATGCGTGCTGGTGATTACCGTTCCTTTTATGATCAGCGGATTAATTACGTATAAGCAATATATCAGTTTTGTAGAAAAGGATACCAGAAACTATGTCGTGCAGATTACAGATCAAATTCGTATGAATCTGGACAACTATATCGATGAGCTGGACAAAATTACGTTGACACCTTATTACCAGAATGCGGTTATTGCCACATTGGCCAAACATAATAAGCCTTGGAGCGAAAATGTATATGCTGTCAAGGAAGAGCAGCTTAATATGAACCTCTATCTTTCTTCGCAAAGCAGAAAAAATTTTGTCGGGCTCGTTTTGTTAGCTAATGACGGAAGCCTCTTCAGCGATTCCAACGACATCAGCGCTTCAAAGTGGTCCTTGCTAGATGCCGCAGCTGTTGACACTGTCAATCAAGCCGATGGGAAACTGGTTATTCTGCCGCCACATATCGCTTATTATTATAAACGCCCGGCACATGTCTTTTCTGTTGCCCGTTTAATACGGGAACCAGGGACCAATAAACCGCTGGGCACGATAAAAATTGATTTAAATGAAAATGCATTTTTGGAATTTTTGGAAACTGTTAAATTAGGCAATGGAAGCAAGGTGCAGATTATGGACAAGGAAGGCAGAATGTTTTACCCAGAGCTAAGTGGTGAAATATCACAGCAAAACAATCAGGTCACCCCGTTTGCCGTTGACACGGGAGATTTAATTGAAAAGGCCTTTTCCAGCTATTCTAATCTTTTCATTGTCGGGAGCATTTCTAAAAATGAGCTGCATAAGGATGCCGAGAAGCTGGTGCTCTCCACATTGTATTTATCTATTTTATCATTGGTGGTTGCTTATATTATTGCTGCTTTGTTTTCAAATCAGCTGGTCAAGCCTATTCGCAAGCTGCAAATGTCTATGAAGCGGATTGCGCGAGGCTCTTTTACTGAGCGGGTGGCGGTTTCTGCAACGGATGAAATGGGTCAGCTTGCGGTAGGCTTCAACCTAATGGTCAGTGAGATTGAGCGACTTGTGCATGAAGTTTATGAAACCAGAGTAAAGGAGCGCGAGTCCGAAATTACTGCGCTTCAAAGTCAAATCAATCCACATTTTATGTACAATACGCTTGAACTGATTAATATGATGGCGCTGCAGCAAGGCAGCTTGGAAATTTCAGATGTAACGTCGAGCTTTGGAAAACTGCTGCGATATACGGTAGATAAAGAGCGCATGCCAGTCCGCCTAATTGATGAATTCCGCTTTGTAGAAGCTTATATGCAAATTCAGTCATTCCGATTCGGCGACAGCATCGTGTATTCCATCGATTTGCATCCTGAGCTCGAGCAATGCTGGGTACCCAAACTCATACTCCAGCCTATTATCGAAAATGCAATTCAACACGGCGTCGGCGATAGCGGCGGGCAAATTCGAGTGCGCGCAGAAGTCGAGAACGGCGATCTGATCCTCGCAATCGAGGACAATGGCAAAGGCATGACGCCAGAGGATATAAAAAAGATCTATGCCGGACTTTATGAGGAACACAGCAAAAACAAGCAGGAAACTTCAGCCTTCGGCACACGACGCGGGGGATATGCTCTGTACAATTTATTTCATAGAATACAGCTGCTTTATGGGGAGCCTTATGGATTATACATTGATAGCAAAGTCCAGCAAGGCAGCCTTGTTTATTTAAGATTGCCGCTTAGTTGGGAGCTGCCTAATCAAAGGCGTCATCGAGAGGAGGATCAGGATGTATCGCGTATTGATCGTTGAGGATGAAAAGCAAATACGGGAAGGCCTCCGTCAGTTAATCGAAAATTTAATTGGCGGATTTAAAATTGCCGGTGTCGCCGTTAATGGCAAGGAAGGCCTGGAGCTGGCCAGAGCATTACGGCCCGACATTATTATTACCGATATTCGCATGCCTGTTATGGATGGGCTTGAAATGATTTCAAGCATTCGCGAGCAATTCGCTGACGTTGATATTTACATTTTAAGCGGATATGAGGAATTTGAATATGCAAAGCAAGCGCTGCGCTACCGGGTGACCGATTACTTGCTTAAGCCGATAAGCAGAATTGAGCTTGCGCAAACACTTGAGCGTTATAAAGAAAAAAGACAAGCGCAGCATATCCAGGAGGAAGAACGTACAGCAGGTACAGAAAATAGAGATGGTAAAGCTGGCGCCAGCCGAAGCAGCCGTAAGATCATACGCGAAGTTAAGGAATACGTCCAGCAACATCTTGACCAGAATATTACGCTACAGGAAGTAGCTGAAAAGGTTTATTTGAATGCACAATATTTATCCTATTTATTCAAGTGTGAAACCGGTCAAAATTACGGTGAATTTGTAACAGAAGAAAGAATCGGTAAAGCAAAACTGCTTTTAAAAGATACTAACTTGAAAATTAGGGAAATTTCAGTTATGTGCGGCTATACACATGAAAAATATTTTATGAGTGTGTTTAAACAGCACACAGGTGTAACTCCTTCTCAATATCGAGAATTATAATCCCTCGAAATTTTATACCTTTTATCGATTCTGTTGGATTTTAGCCGGTAAGACATATCTTTTATACTTAATTTGTCCACAGGACACGACTGTTTATAAGGGGGATATAGGTATGAAAAAATGGATAGGAGGCATTCTTGTACTTGTTCTCGCGTTCACGGCTGTACTCGGATGCAGCAATGGCAAGAATGGACAAGACTCTGAGAAGCCTGATCAGTCTACTGGAAAAAAGATTAATCTTACGTTCAGTATTGCCGGCAGTGATGAGCACAAAAAAATGTACGAAGATTTAGCAGCAAAATTTACTACGCTTCATCCTAACGTGACAGTTGAGGTCATGAATGTTGTAAATGAAGATTACGATCGTAAGCTTTCTATTATGATGGCTTCCCGTGAAGCACCGGATTTGGGCTGGGTGTTCGAAAGTACTATTCCAACATTGTTTCAAGCTGGCCAACTCTTGGATGTAACAGAAGCATTAAAAGCGGATAAGGAATATGACTTTAATGATTTTTATCCGGCCACTTTGGAATTGCTGACTAACGAGGGAAAAAACTACGGTGTGCCATTTTCTACTCCGACAACGATGATTTTTTACAACAAAACAATGTTTAAAGAAAAAGGATTGAAAACGCCATCAGAGCTTTATACCGAAGGCAATTGGACACTTGAAGAATATTTAAAAGCAGCTCAAGCGTTGACAGATTCATCAAAAGGAATTTATGGGGCGGATTACTTGCATGCCTGGCAGTACTGGTCTTCTACTTTATTGCCGCTAGTTTGGGCATATGGCGGAGATTTGTTTAACGATGACAAATCAGCGATTGCTATTAATTCTCCTGAATCCGAACAAGCGATTCAATTTTACTATGACATGCTGTTCAAGGATAAGGTGCATCCTAAGCCAGGCGACAGCCAATCTACGTTTGAATCCGGACAGGTTGCCATGTTCAAGGATATGTACAGCTTCGTAACAAAAGCTAGAAAAATTACTGATTTCGAATGGGATGTCGCTCCTTTGCCAGAAGGTCCTAAAGGAAGAGGCACACTTATGGGCTATGCGGGCATTGGTGTTTTTTCCGATACGGAGCATCCAGAAGAAGCCGCACAATTTTTAAAGTTTCTAAGCAGCAAGGACTCCATGAGCGTAACTGCGCAATATTTCGTGCCAGGGCGTAAATCTATTCTTGAATCCGAAATTTTTATGAAACCAGATCAGCAGCCCTCACCAGAAAGTATTCAAATTGCTGTATTGGATCAGATGAAGGATGCCCGCGTCAGCCCATCTCATGTAAAATGGCAGCAAATTAATGTTACCGCTCAATCTATTATTGATAAATTGAACACCCAGCAAGCAACGGTTAAAGATGTGCTTATTGAATTGGAGACTGCACTCAACGCTCTAATTACGCCTTAATAATCACTTACAAACTAAATAAAACAGCGAATTTCACCAAGCCTTGGCTTGGTGAAATTCGCAATGCGAGAGGAGGCCTATATTGAAGCTGTCACGACGCGATATGTGGTATGGTTATGCCTTTGTACTGCCTATGGTTGCAGGATATATAATATTTCTTTTAATTCCTATCATTACTGCAATGGTAATGAGTTTTTCAGATTGGTCGTTTACAAGAGAACTGTCCTGGGTTGGCTGGAGCAATTATGACAAGCTTTTGAATCAAGATGCCATTTTCAAAAAATCTTTATTTAATACTTTATATTTTTCAGTTGGATTAGTGCCGTTAAACATTTTGCTCGCCCTCTCTCTGGCTTTACTGTTAAACAGGAACATTAAAGGAATCGGCTTGTTCAGAACGGCGATTTTCACACCTGTCGTCGTTTCCATCGTGGTATGGGCGATTGTATGGAAATATATTTTTGCTACAGACGGGCTTATTAACAGCATTTTATCTTTATTCGGTATAGATGGTCCTGTATGGCTTTATGATATGCATTTGACTATGCCAGTTGTAATTGTGATTAGTGTACTGAAAAATGTGGGGCTCAATATGGTTATATTTTTGGCAGGGCTGCAGGACGTTCCCCGATTATATTATGAGGCCGCAAGCATTGACGGCGCTTCTAAATGGAAAACACTGCTTCATATTACACTGCCGCAAATTTCTCCATCTATCTTTTTAGCATTGATCATAACCTTAATTGGCTCCTTGCAAGTATTTGGACAAGTCTATGTCATGACTGGCGGGGGTCCTGCAAACAGTACGATGGTATTAGTGTACTACATTTATCAGCAGGCCTTTAATTTATATGAATTTGGTTACGCATCTGCGATTGCGTGTGTACTGTTCGCCATCATCTTGGCCCTTACTATTATACAGTGGTACATGAGGAAAAGGTGGGTGCATTTTGAAAACTAAAGCTAATTTAATGAATAAGCTTTTCGTGTACTTGGTCCTAATCATCGTTTCCGTTTTCATCATGATCCCCTTCTTGTGGATGGTAATCACCTCATTGAAGGATCAGACAAAAGTTTTTATGTTTCCTCCTCAGTGGATTCCTAATCCGATTGTATGGGAAAATTATATCGAGGTTTTTAAACAGCAGCCGTTCCTTCTCTATTTTTGGAACAGCTTATACATTGGAGTAATTGTTACTGCGGGTACCTGTGTTCTTTCCGCACTGGCTGGTTATGCTTTTGCTAAAATATCTTTCCCCTTAAAAAACGGACTGTTTTTGTTGTTGTTAAGCGGACTGATGATTCCGGTAGAAGTAACCATTATCCCTCTATTCACTACGTTCGCAAAGCTGAAGCTGTCTAATTCTCATTTCCCGCTAATCGTTCCCCCTATGCTGGGAGCAGGAGGCGCATTCGGCGTTTTTCTAATGAGGCAGTTCTTTATTACAGTGCCAAAAGAAATCGATGAAGCAGCAAAAATCGATGGCTGCACACCATGGCGCATCTTCCATACGATCATGCTGCCTATGTGCCTGCCGGCAATAGCGACTTTATCCATTTTCACCTTTTTAAACAGCTGGAATGATTTCCTTAGTCCGCTTATTTACGTAAACTCCGATCGGCTGTTTACATTGCCTATTGGTTTATCGATGTTTTCCAATATTAACGGCACTTCATGGCATCTCATTATGGCAGCTTCGGTTGTGTCCGCTTTACCGATTTTAATCGTTTTTTTCCTTGCTCAAAAACGCTTTATAGAAGGTGTATCCCTGACAGGGATTAAGTAAGTGATAGATGGAATGGATCATATTCATATCCGCTGCCTATTAGAACGTTTTTTTATTTTGTGCACAACAAAAACGCCTAACGGCGCCGACTGTACGAACTGAAAATGTAACGAAGACTGATAGCGCTATTTAAGCAAATTTCGTTGATATTAATTTTTAACGCAGATCAGATGCTCTATGTGTGAATAAACACTTGTTTAGAGGACCTTTTAGCCTCAATAAGAACATATAGATTCGTTAAAATTTTCAAAAAAGGCATTTTTCGCGTAATAACACTGCCACGCTTCGTTAGATTTCAGCCCATACAAGAAGAAACGCAGCGCGTCCTTGGCTAAGGATGTGCGATATCTCGGTGAAATATAGGATCAAATATAAGATGAAAACATATACTTTCCTATATTTCAAGAATAGACGGCCTCGCCATCCCTCACAGTTGAAAACTTATATTTCAACAAAAAAGCGGTACACACTAAAGAGTGTGTACCGCTTTATTTGTTTATTATTCTGCTACTGTTACTTCTTCAAGATCAGCTTCCAGCTCTTCAGCTGCTTCCTCTTCAATTCCATTAAAGCGAATGTTGCGATAACGCTGCATACCTGTACCAGCAGGAATCAGCTTACCGATAATAACATTCTCTTTAAGACCAAGCAATTGGTCAACCTTGCCTTTAATTGCTGCATCTGTCAAGACACGAGTCGTCTCCTGGAAGGATGCCGCTGACAAGAAGGAATCTGTTTCAAGAGAAGCCTTCGTAATACCAAGCAGAACCGGTTTAGCTACTGCTGGCTCTTGGTCAGAGAAGATTGCTTCATGGTTTGCTGCTTCATATTCATGAATATCAACAAACGCGCCTGGCAGAAGCGTAGTACCGCCTGCGTCAACAATACGGATTTTGCGGAGCATTTGCTTAATCATGACCTCGATATGCTTGTCATTGATTTCAACCCCTTGGTTCCGGTAAACGCGCTGTACTTCTTGAAGAATATAGTTTTGAACGCCCCGAATGCCTTTAATGCGCAGCATATCCTTCGGATCGATTGAACCATCGGTCAATTCATCCCCTGCTTCGATATGCTGTCCTTCTGTTACACGGATTCGAGAGCCATAAGTTACGGCATATACTTTGGATTCCGCTTCGCCTTGTACCTCGATCTCACGACGGTCTTTCGCTTCACGGATTTCTTTGATTACACCATCAAGCTCGGAAATAATCGCTTGACCCTTCGGATTACGCGCCTCAAACAACTCTTGAATACGCGGCAAACCTTGTGTAATATCGTCGCCCGCTACGCCGCCCGTATGGAACGTACGCATTGTAAGCTGTGTACCCGGCTCGCCGATTGATTGTGCAGCGATAATACCGACTGCTTCACCAATCTCGACATGCTTGCCTGTAGCAAGATTTCGTCCATAGCAAATCTTACATACGCCATGACGCGCACGGCAGCTAAGAACGGAACGGATTTGTAGTTTTTCAACGCCTGCTTGAACGATCTCAGTCGCTTTGTTAGCATCAATCAGCTCATTGCGATTAACGATAACGTCGCCTGAGTTCGGATGGCGAACTGTTTCAAACGCATAGCGTCCTTCAATACGGTCGTAAAGATCTTCAATAACTTCTTTGCCGTCTTGAATTTTGCTAACAGTGAAGCCTTTATCTGTACCGCAATCATCCTCGCGTACAATAACATCCTGGGCAACGTCAACAAGACGTCTTGTGAGATAACCGGAGTCAGCTGTACGCAGCGCTGTATCGGCAAGACCTTTACGAGCACCATGCGTCGAGATAAAGTACTCTAGTACGGTTAGCCCTTCGCGGAAGTTGGATTTGATCGGCAACTCAATAATCCGTCCGGATGGGTTGGCCATCAATCCGCGCATACCGCCGAGCTGTGTAATCTGAGATTTGTTACCGCGCGCTTTGGAGTCAACCATAAGCATGATGTTGTTATAACGATCCATTGATTTCATAAGAACGCTCGTAATTTCTTCTTTACAATCGCCCCAGATTTCGATAATTCGGTCATAACGCTCATCATTGGTAATCAAACCACGACGATACTGATTCATAACTAGAGCAACCTTCTCATCAGAGCTCTTCATAATTTCACTTTTCTCTGGCGGAATAATTACGTCGGCTACGCCGATTGTAATACCAGCCTTAGTAGAATATGTGAATCCAAGCTCTTTGATTCGGTCTAGAAGAATAGCTGTCAAGGTTGTGTCATATATACGGAAGCATTCTCCAATAATCAGGGCCAGGTAATCTTTACCGATAGCCGGCGGAATAGTAGCATCTTCTGTATATTTGCGAAGGTCAGCACCTTTTTCGCTTATGAAATACTTATCCGGTGTGCCTTGCAGCAAGTTTCCTTTTGTAGCCTCATTGATGTATGGGAAGTCTTTCGGGAAACTCTCATTGAAAATAATCTTACCCACTGTTGTAACGAGCAAGGAATTATTCTGTGACTCTGTGAACTGCTTTTTATTAAGAACTCTCGCTGGAATAAACACACGCGCATGCAGGGAAACTGCTCCACGCTGATAAGCGGATACCGCTTCGTTAACAGACGAGAATACAGAACCGCTGCCTAGTGCTTTATTATTATCCATCGTTAGATAGTAGCTTCCTAGCACCATATCCTGTGATGGAGTTACAACCGGCTTGCCATCCTTAGGGTTAAGGATATTGCCGGATGCCAGCATAAGCAAACGAGCTTCTGCTTGAGCTTCCGCAGATAGCGGAACGTGCACAGCCATTTGGTCCCCGTCAAAGTCAGCATTGTAAGCTGTACATACGAGCGGGTGAAGCTTGATTGCACGGCCTTCAACAAGAATTGGTTCAAACGCTTGAATACCAAGTCTGTGAAGCGTTGGCGCGCGATTCAGCAATACCGGATGCTCACGAATAACTTCCTCTAGAACATCCCATACTTCTGGACTTACACGCTCAACTTTGCGCTTAGCGCTCTTAATATTATGAGCAAGCCCTTTATTAACAAGCTCTTTCATAACGAAAGGCTTAAATAGCTCTAGAGCCATTTCTTTCGGCAAGCCGCATTGGTACATCTTCAGGTTTGGTCCTACAACGATAACGGAACGTCCTGAATAGTCAACACGCTTACCCAGCAGGTTTTGACGGAAACGTCCTTGCTTTCCTTTAAGCATATGGCTTAGAGATTTAAGCGGACGGTTACCAGGACCTGTTACCGGACGTCCACGACGTCCATTATCAATCAAGGCGTCTACCGCTTCTTGCAGCATACGCTTCTCGTTTTGCACGATAATATCCGGAGCGCCCAAGTCCAATAGGCGCTTCAAACGGTTATTGCGGTTAATAACGCGGCGGTACAAATCATTAAGGTCAGATGTCGCAAAGCGTCCGCCGTCCAGCTGAACCATTGGGCGAAGCTCCGGCGGAATAACCGGAAGCACATCAAGAATCATCCAGTCCGGCTCATTGCCGGAATTGCGGAATGCTTCAATAACCTCAAGACGCTTGATCGCACGATTACGGCGCTGACCTTGAGCTGTGCGCAGCTCTTCTTTGAGCTGACCAAGCTCCTTTTCAACATCGATGTCCTGAAGCAGTTTTTTGACTGCTTCAGCACCCATGCCAGCCTGGAAGCCGTAGCCATACTTTTCGCGATAGCTGCGGTACTCCTTCTCAGATAGCAATTGCTTTTTCTCAAGCGGTGTGTCGCCTGGATCTGTTACTACATAAGATGCAAAGTATATGATCTCCTCAAGGGAACGAGGAGACATATCAAGCGCCAGACCCATACGGCTTGGGATGCCTTTGAAGTACCAGATGTGAGACACAGGAGCGGCAAGCTCAATATGTCCCATGCGCTCACGGCGCACTTTCGCACGAGTTACTTCGACGCCACAACGGTCACAGACTACACCTTTGTAACGAACGCGTTTGTATTTGCCGCAATGGCACTCCCAATCTTTGGTCGGTCCAAAAATTTTCTCGCAGAAGAGTCCTTCCTTCTCCGGTTTTAACGTCCTATAGTTGATTGTCTCCGGCTTCTTAACTTCTCCGCGGGACCACGAGCGTATCTTGTCAGGCGAAGCCAGACCAATTTTCATATACTCGAAGTTGTTCACGTCCAACAAGGAGCAACCCTCCTTCGTCATGTATGGCTATTATTCAACGCCGACTTCGGCGCCTTCCAGATTAAGGTTGAGCTTATCGCCCGTAGCCTCATCATCTTCATCTATTTCTTTCATTTCGATCTCTTCTTCGTTCTCAGTCAGGATTTTGACATCCATACCTAAGCTTTGAAGCTCCTTGATCAAAACTTTAAAGGATTCAGGTACGCCAGGCTCAGGAACATTCTCGCCCTTAACGATCGATTCATATGTTTTCACGCGTCCAACAACGTCATCGGACTTCACCGTCAAAATCTCTTGCAGGGTATACGCTGCGCCATATGCCTCAAGTGCCCAAACCTCCATCTCACCAAAACGCTGACCGCCGAATTGTGCTTTACCACCAAGCGGCTGCTGCGTAACAAGAGAGTAAGGTCCAGTGGAACGAGCATGGATTTTATCATCAACCATGTGCGCCAGCTTAATCATATACATAACGCCGACTGTAACCTCGCGTTCGAAGCGATCTCCAGTACGACCATCGTAAAGAACAGTTTTACCGTTACGCTGCATGCCTGCTTCTTCCATCGTATCGAACACATCTTCCTCGTTCGCACCGTCGAATACAGGTGTAGCAGCATGAATGCCCAGATACTTACAAGCCATTCCCAAGTGAACCTCAAGCGCCTGACCGATGTTCATACGAGATGGAACACCTAGCGGGTTAAGCACAACTTGAACCGGCGTGCCATCTGGAAGGAACGGCATATCCTCTTCCGGCATAATACGCGCGATAACCCCTTTGTTACCGTGACGTCCAGCCATCTTATCGCCTTCAGAAATTTTACGCTTCTGAGCGATATATGCACGTACCAGTTGATTTACGCCAGGAGGCAGCTCGTCGCCGTTCTCACGCGTAAACACTTTAACATCTACAACGATACCGTCGGTACCATGCGGCACACGCAAGGAAGTATCGCGAACCTCACGAGCTTTTTCGCCGAAGATTGCATGCAGCAAGCGTTCTTCAGCAGTAAGCTCCGTCACGCCCTTAGGCGTTACTTTACCTACTAGAATATCGCCAGCGCTAATCTCGGCACCAATTCGGATAATACCGCGCTCATCCAGATTACGAAGAGCTTCTTCGCCAACGTTAGGAATATCGCGAGTAATTTCCTCTGGACCAAGCTTCGTATCGCGAGCTTCTGATTCATATTCTTCAATATGAATAGAAGTAAATACATCTTCCTTCACGAGACGCTCGCTAAGAAGAATCGCATCCTCGTAGTTGTAGCCTTCCCAAGTCATAAACGCTACGACTACGTTGCGGCCTAGTGCCAATTCGCCTGTTTCAGTCGAAGGACCATCAGCTAGAATGTCGCCCTTCTTAATGATATCGCCCCTGCGCACTAGAGGTCGCTGATTAATGCATGTTCCTTGGTTGGAACGAGTAAACTTATGCAATTTATGCTTAACCAAATCGCCATTAACCGGCTTGCCATCAACCAACTCCACACGGCGCAGCCATATTTCGTTAGCAGATGAACGTTCAATGACGCCATCATATTTAGATACTACGCAAACGCCGGAATCTTTAGCTGCCTTATGTTCCATACCTGTACCTACGAAAGGAGCTTCTGGAACAAGCAGCGGAACAGCCTGACGCTGCATGTTCGATCCCATCAGAGCACGGTTGGAGTCATCGTTCTCCAGGAACGGAATGAGCGCCGTTGCAACTGAAACAACTTGCTTAGGGGATACGTCCATATAATCAACGCGATTACTCGGCATAGTCAAAATATTATCTGCCTGCTTGTTGTAACGTACGATCGTTTGCGATTCTGCGAATTTGTTATCTTCTGTCAGAGGCGCATTCGCTTGCGCAATGATGTAGTTATCCTCTTCGTCGGCAGTCAAATATGAAATTTGTTCTGTTACAACGCCAGTCTTTGGATCAACCCAACGATATGGCGCTTCAATAAATCCGTACTCATTAATTCTTGCATAAGAAGACAAGGAGTTGATCAATCCGATGTTCGGACCCTCCGGTGTTTCAATCGGACACATACGGCCATAGTGAGAGTTATGAACGTCACGAACTTCAAAGCCCGCACGCTCACGAGTCAAACCGCCTGGTCCCAGTGCAGACAAACGACGCTTATGCGTAAGCTCAGCAAGCGGGTTAGTCTGATCCATAAATTGCGAAAGCTGGGAGGATCCGAAGAACTCCTTGATCGACGCAATTACTGGACGTATATTAATAAGCGCTTGAGGCGTAATCGCATTTGCATCTTGAATGGACATGCGCTCGCGCACTACGCGCTCCATACGGGACAAACCGATACGGAACTGATTTTGCAGAAGCTCTCCAACAGAGCGAAGACGACGGTTGCCCAAGTGGTCAATATCGTCTGTGCTGCCTACGCCATGAAGCAGGTTGATAAAGTAATTAATGGAAGCAATAATGTCTGCAGGTGTAATATGTTTAACACTCTTGTCAATTACACCATTAGCAATTATTTTAATTACTTTGCCTTCATCATGCGGTGAGAATACACTGATAGCCTGTAGTGGTATACTATCGGCATCAAGCACTCCATTAGCGACATGATAAGTTTTGAAGCCTACATTGGTTTCAAGCTTATCAAGAATTTCATCCAACAAACGGCGGTCAATCATTTGGCCCGACTCGGCAATAATTTCACCTGTTGTCGGATCAACCAAATTTTCAGCCAGCTGCTGGTTGAATAATCTATTTTTAATATGAAGCTTTTTGTTAATCTTGTAGCGGCCTACATTGGCCAAATCATAACGCTTTGGATCGAAGAAGCGCGCAACCAGTAAGCTCTTTGCGTTTTCAAGCGTCGGCGGCTCGCCCGGACGAAGGCGCTCGTAAATTTCAATCAAAGCTTTTTCCGTTGAATCGGTGTTATCCTTATCAAGGGTATTGCTAATATATTCATCGTGACCAAGCAAATCCAAAATTTCCGCATTCGTGCCAAAACCAAGTGCGCGCAGCAACACCGTTACCGGTATTTTACGCGTACGATCGATACGAACATAGATAATGTCCTTCGCGTCGGTCTCAAGCTCCAGCCACGCTCCGCGGTTTGGAATTACAGTTGCCGTGTACGTTTTCTTTCCGTTCTTATCAACCTTCGTGCTGAAGTACACACTTGGGGAGCGAACCAATTGACTGACAATTACACGTTCGGCTCCGTTAATAATAAACGTGCCTGTCTCGGTCATAAGCGGGAAATCTCCCATGAACACTTCTTGCTCCTTGACCTCGCCAGTCTCCTTGTTATAAAGCCGTACTTTGACTCGCAAAGGAGCTGCATAAGTCACGTCGCGTTCTTTCGACTCGTCAACCGAATATTTCGGTTCGCCTAAGCTATAGTCGATAAACTCAAGCGATAGATTGCCCGTAAAGTCCGAAATCGGAGAAATATCCTGGAACAATTCAATCAAATCATTATCCAGAAACTTCTCATACGATTTTTGTTGGATTTCAATCAGGTTCGGGACTTCCAGCACCTCGTTGATCCGAGCGTAGCTCCGGCGTTTGCGCCGACCATACTGAACAAGTTGTCCTGCCAACTTAACCTCACCCCTCATGTCTGTCTCACAGCATCGATATTTCACTGCGCTACTCTTGACGACTGTTTCTCAGTCGCCTATAGTGATAAATAAAGAAAAGCCCTTATCGAATATCAACTCGAAAAAAGAGCATGTTTCAGCAGCATGCCACTCGTAGCGCGGGTACGATGGTATCCTATCAAGTAATTTTGCCCAAAAAACAAACGTCGTAGTCAATAAAGGCAAATTTTATGCAAATCCGCGCGCCTAAAATTCACACTTGACATTTTAGTGAACTAAAGCGTTATTAGCCCATTTTATGCTGACATTTTATAATTCTACCATATTCAAAAAGTCAAGTCAATATTTTCATGACTTACTTTCAAAAATAATATCCAATCTTCATATATTGATCCAATCAGCCTTTTATTGCTTTGAAAATACGATATCCCTTATCTTTTGTCACTTCTATCACTTCCGCAAATAACTGCTCAAGCTTTTCCTTCGCCGATGGCGCTCCCTGTTTTTTTTGAATAACGATCCACATGCCGCCGCCTTCATTGAGCAACTGCGAACCCTCTTCAAAAATGCGATGCACCGTCGCTTTTCCTGCTCTAATTGGAGGATTTGTTACTATAACATCAAAGTGCTCGTCTTTGACAGATGCAAATAAATCACTTTGAAGAACAGTAACATTAGCAATCCCATTAAGCTTTGCATTTTCAGTCGATAATTGTACTGCTCTTTCATTAATATCTATCATCGTAACATGCCCTTGCGGCGCAAGCTTCGCTGCCGACAAGCCAATAGGCCCGTAGCCGCATCCCACATCTAGCACCTTCGCGGTTTTATCAATTTCTAACGCTTCGATTAAAACACGGCTGCCATAATCAACACCCGTTTTCGAAAAAACGCCAGAATCAGTCATGAACTTCATCTTTTCGCCCCGTAATACCGTTTCATGAACCTGCCTTTGATGCGCCGCCTCCGGCCTTTGGGAATAATAATGACCTGACATTTTAATTACCTCCATTGCAAAATAAAAGACAGAGCGACTTTGCCGTCTTGTCAAATTTTAAACGAAACCCCTTGAAACATAATGGTTCCAAGGGGTCCGTCAGCTCTTCGAATGCCTAGCAATGGAGAGCCATTATAGTTTTAAAGCAAACTTATTTTACTTCTACAGCTGCGCCAGCTTCTTCAAGCTTAGCTTTAACTGCGTCAGCTTCTTCTTGGCTAACTTTTTCTTTGATTGGTTTTGGTGCGCCGTCAACAAGTTCTTTAGCTTCTTTCAAGCCAAGACCAGTGATTTCGCGAACCACTTTGATAACGTTGATTTTGGAAGCGCCAGCGCTGTTAAGAATTACGTCGAATTCTGTTTGTGCAGCAGCTTCAGCAGCGCCGCCGCCAGCTACAACTGCAACTGGAGCTGCAGCAGTTACGCCAAATTCTTCCTCGATTGCTTTAACTAGATCGTTCAATTCAAGAACAGTCATACCTTTAATGGCTTCCAAGATTTGCTCTTTAGACATAATTAGTATACCTCCGATAATGGTTTTATTTTGGTAGTGTGATCGATCACTCGATCCGATTCTATATCTTCATGCAGCAAGCTGCTTCTGAACATAAGAATACTTAAGCTTGTGCTTCTTGCTTTTCTCCAACCGCTTTAACCGCAAGCGCGAAGTTGCGAACTGGAGCTTGCAATACGCTAAGCAACATAGAAAGCAAGCCTTCGCGGGAAGGAAGCTCTGCAAGTGCTTTAATTTGTGTTACATCAACAACTTTACCTTCAACAACGCCGCCTTTAAGTTTCAAAGCTTCGTTTTTCTTTGCAAAGTCATTAAGAATTTTCGCTGGAGCAATAGCATCGTCACCGCTAAATGCGATAGCAGATGGACCTGTCAAAACTTCGTTAAGCTCGGACAAGCCAACGCCTTCAGTAGCACGGCGAACAAGAGAGTTTTTCAATACTTGAAATTCTACTCCTGCTTCGCGCAACTGCTTGCGAAGTTCAGTTACTTGCGAAACATTCAAGCCGCGGTAGTCAGCAACTACAGTAGTTGCGCTTTGCGAAAGCTTTGATGCGATTTCAGCAACCGCCGCTTCTTTTTGTTGAATGATTTTTGCGTTAGCCAAACCGTACACCTCCTGTTTGATTTCAAATACAAGCTCATTACTGATAATGAGTCTGTGCATCCCGTCTTAGGCCGGGCATCCTTTGCCTCGATGCATGAGAATGGCCTTCGCAGACGATGCGAAGGCCATGATTCGTTATCCGATTGCTATTACCAAAGGCAATTAGCTCTTAAACGTATATCATAACACCTCGGTAGGGAATTAAGCCTGATGGCACCTACTGTCTACGGTATGCGTGTTCGAATTTAAGTTCTGAATCTGAGTCTTAGCGGAAGTCCGCTGCATTAACGCGAGCACCAGGGCCCATCGTAGCAGAAACAGAAACGTTTTTCAAGTAAACCCCTTTAGCCGCAGCTGGCTTAGCGCGGTTAAGTGCATCAATCAAGGCTTTCGCGTTGTCAACTAGCTTGTCAGCATCGAACGAAGCTTTGCCGATTGGCGCATGGATTTGACCTGCTTTATCAAGACGGTATTCAATTTTACCGGCTTTAATTTCTTGAACGGCTTTAGCAACATCAAATGTTACTGTGCCAGCCTTAGGGTTAGGCATAAGACCTTTACCACCAAGGATACGTCCAAGCTTACCAACTTCAGCCATCATGTCCGGCGTAGCTACGCAGACATCGAAGTCAAACCAGCCTTGTTGGATTTTGTTGATCATATCTGCATCGCCAACATAGTCAGCACCAGCAGCTTCAGCTTCTTTCACTTTTTCGCCTTTAGCGAATACAAGAACTTTTTTGCTCTTACCAGTTCCGTGCGGAAGAACGACTACGCCGCGAACCGCTTGGTCCTGTTTACGAGGGTCTACGCCAAGACGAACTGCCATTTCAATGGACTCGTCGAATTTAGCAGTAGCAGTTTTTTTAACAAGATCGATAGCTTGAGCTAGCTCATAAGTAGCTTCTCTATCGATTAGCTTAGCAGCTTCAACATACTTTTTACCGCGTTTTGCCATGATATATCCTCCTTAGTGGTTATAACGGATGTCCTCCTGGGGACATTCCTCCCACACAAAGCCTCAGCTTTGCATAGCTTGTTTGAGCACTTATATGCTCAAAATTAGTCGACAATATTGATGCCGATACTTCTTGCTGTACCTTCAATCATACGCATAGCTGACTCAACGTTAGCTGCGTTCAGATCCGGCATTTTAGATTCTGCAATTTCGCGTACTTTCGCACGGTTAACTGTAGCAACCTTCTTCTTGTTTGGCTCGCCTGAACCCTTCTCGATACCTGCTGCTACGCGAAGCAACACTGCTGCTGGCGGAGTTTTAGTTTCGAAAGTGAAGGAACGATCCTCAAATACAGTGATCACAACTGGAATAATCAAACCTGCTTGATCTGCTGTACGAGCGTTAAACTCTTTACAGAACGCCATAATGTTGACGCCCGCTTGACCGAGTGCCGGACCAATCGGAGGAGCCGGATTCGCTTTACCTGCAGGAACTTGCAGTTTAACCAATTTGATGACTTTTTTCGCCATGACTGACACCTCCTTACTCTAATATCGATGCGTCAGCAAAGAACGCAATCTCGGAAACCTCTGCTAAATCTTTTCCACTTGAGTATAGTCAAGCTCAAGAGGGGTTTCCCTGCCAAACATGTTGACATGAACCTTCAATTTCGCCTTATCCAGCAAAATTTCTTCTACTGTTCCGACAAAATCTGTAAAAGGACCTACTTTAACTCGTACAGTCTCTTTCAGTTCGAACTCGATCTTCGGCTTCGGCTCTTCCATGCCCATGTGTTTCAAAATCTGATCCACTTCATCAGGCAATAGCGGAGTCGGCTTTGAGCCAGATCCAGTAGAACCGACAAACCCCGTTACGCCCGGCGTATTGCGAACAACATACCAGGAATCATCCGTCTGAACCATCTCGACAAGAACGTATCCAGGGTAGACTTTGCGCTGAACGGTTTTTTTCTTGCCGTCCTTCTCTACAACCTCGTCCTCCATCGGCACGAGCACGCGGAAGATTTTGTCTTCCATGCCCATCGATTCAACCCGGCGCTCCAAATTGGCTTTCACCTTGTTCTCATACCCGGAGTAAGTATGCACGACGTACCATCTTTTTTCCATCACAAATCCACCTTTGTCCCCTTCTTAAACAATAAGTTCAACCAGAGACGAGATTCCGATGTCAAGAAGCCAGAAATAAATCGTCACAAGAATAACCGTTACAAAAACAACGATTGAATAGCTTGTCAACTCTTTACGATTCGGCCAGCGAACCTTCTTCAGTTCCGCCCAGCTGTCGGCAAAAAAACTAAACATAGAACCGAAACCTTGCTTTAGTTTAGCTAAAAATGCCACGGTCACACCTCCATTTGACTATCTCGTCTCGCGATGAGGAGTCTGCTCGTTACAGAACTTGCAAAACTTCTTCAACTCGATGCGGTCGGGGTGATTGCGTTTGTTCTTGCTGCTTGCATAGTTTCTCTGTTTGCAGTTTGTGCATGCCAACGTGATAATAACCCGCATTGAATTACACCTCCCGAACTGCTCAAAAATACGAATCATGAAGCTTTATATGAAGTTCATTGATTCCTTAGCCAAAACGAAAAAAACCTCGATTCAAGGCCTACCTAAACACTTTATCATATGGCATATTTGATGTCAATGTAAAAGCATCAAGGTTCTGTAAATCCTCGACTCTCTATCTAATAGAGTTAGACAGGTCTTCTTCTCGGAATATAAGCAATTGCTGCTCCTACTCCATCAGTATTGTCGTTTTTTACACATTTAAACGAACAGGCTGTCTTCATGATCCGAACCAGTCAGGTCAAGAAGACAGCCCATTGCAAAACTGATTGAAATTATAATATAAATGATCATTGCGATGCTGCTTGTGACAGCTGACTAATTATACTTTTCCGCCGAAATCTCTTACTTCCAAATAGCGCTCAAGCTTGCGCTTGACCCGCTGCAAAGCATTGTCAATGGACTTTACATGCCTGTCCAAATCAACAGAAATCTCTTGATAGGATCGGCCGTCCAAATAAAGCATGAGTACTTTGCGCTCCAGATCACTTAATATTTCGGACATCTTATCTTCAAGCCCGACAAATTCTTCCTGATTAATGATCAGCTCCTCCGGATCTGAAACCCGGGTGCCGCAAATGACATCAAGCAGCGTACGATCAGAATCTTCATCGTAAATGGGCTTGTCGAGTGATACATAAGAGTTAAGAGGAATATGCTTTTGTCTCGTAGCCGTCTTAATGGCCGTTATAATCTGCCTGGTAATACACAATTCCGCAAAGGCTTTAAAGCTGGCCAGCTTGTCCCCTCTGAAATCGCGTATAGCTTTGTACAAGCCGATCATGCCTTCCTGAACGATATCCTCGCGGTCTGCTCCGATAAGGAAATAGGATCTGGCTTTCGCTCTTACAAAGTTTTTATACTTATTGATTAAGTACTCCAGCGCCAGACTGTCGCCATCACGGACCGCTTCAACAATCTCCTCGTCCGAATTGCTATCATAATCGAGCGTACTCCATTCTCTGAGGTCGATACTCACCAACTATCCCTCCGGCCTGCAAGGCGTACACTGGTAGACTTATACCCTTGAAATATAGAGTCAGTATACATGATGGAACCTTCTACCGTCAACCAATCGGCCGTTAATTTTAGACGATATATTAGAAAAGTTGGCATTTTGTTACAAATGTCACTTTAGTCCTTGTTCCAGCTTAATCAAAATCTATCCTTCGATCTATAAACATTTCCTATTGGTTTACTTGATTTTTCTGTTCCAGCCTGTTACTTTTGCTTGCCTCTTCGCAATTTTTCGAGTTTGCTCCATACGTCCAAGCTGACTATCTCATCAACGGAGTTCCGTTTGCTTGCATGCGTTTCTTCTTTCACCGCAGCTTCAATTTGTTTTCTATTCTGGCCAATGTCTATTAAAAGCTCGCGCGCCGATATGCGCAAAGCGCCCTTGCCGAATGCGACGTGCTGTTCGACGAGATCAGAGGTAGCGACATAAATATTGCGCCTGCGCACAAATAGCTCGGAGCATAACCGTTCAATACATTCGTCGGCCGTCTCTTTCTCCTTCGTATATACAATCGTAAGCTTATGCTGCTTATAGGTAGCTCCGCGGCCCGGAACTTGATGAGCATCGAATACCACATATACATCCATACCGGTATACCCTTGATAATCAGCCAGCATGTCCAGCAGACGATCCCGCGCATCCTCCAAATCATGCTCCTTGAGACGCTCAAGCTCCGGCCATGCCCCGATCATATTATAGCCATCGACAAGCAGAACATCTTCACGCCGCTTCATCACTATTGCGCTCGGCGTTGTCGGACAACTTCATACATCAGTACGCCGGCTGCCACAGAAGCATTTAACGAATTTAATCGGCCAAGCATCGGGAGCTTGACCAGGAAGTCGCACTTCTCTTTAATAAGCCGCCCCATCCCTTTGCTTTCATTGCCGATTACAACCGCAAGCGGCATATCAAATTGTGTAGCATAAACGTCCTGTTTTGCTTCTACGTCTGTACCCGCTATCCAAACGCCGGCTTTCTTCAGTTTATCTATCGTGTTAGCGAGGTTCGTTACTCTCGCAACTGCCACATGTTCAGCAGCGCCAGCCGAAATTTTGAGCACAGTGGCCGTCAAGCTTGCCGAACGGCGCTTCGGAATAATAACGCCATGCACACCGGTACACTCAGCAGTGCGCAGTATAGAACCTAAATTATGCGGATCCTCAATTTCATCCAAAATTAACAGAAACGGCGTTTCTCCGCGCTCGGCAGCTACTTCAAGCAATTGCTCAACCTCTGCATAGGCAAAGGCTGCCGCTTGGGCGACTACCCCTTGATGCGCTACTCCAGGCACCATCGCATCGAGCTTGCGCTTATCGACAAACTGCACGATAACACCATTCTTCTTAGCCTCCGCAACGATAGGCTGCGTCAAACTTTTTTGCCCGCCCTCTGCTATCCATATCTTATTGATTTCTCTACCAGAGCGAAGCGCCTCTAGAACAGGATGCTTGCCTCCAATATAATCTTCCTGGTTGAATTCCTCCGACATATGCAGCCTCCTTTAATTATGACTTATGCTCGTCCTGGAGCATGATTTCAATTAATTCCATGATTCGTTCCGTACGTTCCATATAAAATAAGTAGCCAACCAAACATTCCAAAGCAGTTGCATGCCGATAATCAGCCGGGTCGGCGTTTTTCGGCGGTGCTCCTGACTTGGCATTGCGGCCGCGCCTTACGATATCCTCTTCTTCCTCAGTAAGATGCGGCCGCCATAGCTCAAGCACTTTTCTTTGCGCTTTAGCCGATACCAGCTTCGTCGCCTCTCGATGCAAATGATGCGACTTATTGTTGGGCAGCGAAATTAAATACTGCCTGATCACCATTTCATATACAGCATCCCCAATATAAGCCAGCACAACAGGATTCATAAGTCCCGGCTGTTTTTGAGGCTTATAAAACAACAAATTCAAATTATCCTTCATCGATTCACCGCTATGCTCCATTATTTGCGCCGCCAGCGAATACCCTGCGGCGTATCTTCCAATACAATATTGCGCTCTTGCAGCAAATCGCGAATTTCGTCGGCTCTTGCCCAATTTTTAGTCTTGCGGGCTTCCGTGCGTTCCACAATAAGCTGTTCGATTTCTTGATCAAGCAGTTCCTCTTCCGAAGCGGCAGGCAATAGTCCAAGCACCTGGTCCATCTCCTGGAAGAGGGTGAGCAGCATGCCCAGCCCCGCAGCCGTAATGTCAGCTTTCTTCATGTAAAGATTAGCTTCCGTCACTGCCTCGAACAAAGCGGTAATTGCATCAGGCGTATTGAAATCATCATTCATTTTTTGTTCGAACTGAGCTTTAATTGCTAGCAAGCGCGCGCTTAACTCCTGGTCAGCCGGATGAAGCGCTGAATCGCTCTCGGCAGCAATGCTGGCAAGGCGATGCTGCAAGTTGCTTACACAATTCGCAATTCTCTCAACGCTGTTTTCTGCTTGAGCGATCGTATCATCGCTGAAATTAAGCGGGCTGCGGTAATGGGAGGACAGCATGAAATAACGAATCGCATTCGGCTTGATCCGCTTTACCAGCTCATGGACCGAGATCCCGTTTCCTAACGATTTGGACATTTTTACGTTATCAATATTAATATAACCATTATGCATCCAATAGTTAGCAAGCGGTTTTCCCGTAAGTGATTCTGACTGTGCCACTTCACATTCGTGATGCGGGAACTGCAGATCGCTTCCGCCTCCATGGATATCAAGCGTGTCGCCCAAATACTTGCGAGCCATCGCTGAGCACTCGATATGCCAGCCAGGTCGTCCAGGTCCCCAAGGGCTATCCCAATTCAACTCTCCCGGCTTAGCGCCCTTCCAAAGCACGAAATCCTGCTCCGACTGCTTGCGCTCGTCAACGCCAATGCGAATGCCGAATTGCAGCTCATCCAAATTTTGATGCGACAGCTTCCCATAGGATTCAAAGGTTGACGTTCGGAAATAAACATCGCCTTCACTGGCATAAGCATGCCCCTTGTCCACGAGCTCTTTAATAAATGCAATGATTTCAGGCACATGCTCTGTCACACGGGGATTCAATGTCGCTTTATTCACGCCAAGCGATTTTACATCCTCATAAAAAGCCGCGATAAATTGATCCGCAACCTCCGGTACCGTAATGCCCAGCTGTCCTGCTTTTTGAATTAGCCGATCATCAATATCTGTAAAGTTCGTCACATAGGAAACCTCATACCCTGCATATTCCAAATACCTTCTTACTACATCAAAGAATATAGCAGGACGCGCATTGCCAATATGAATATAGTCATATACAGTCGGGCCGCAAACATACATATTAACCTTCCCCGGATTAATCGGCTTGAACTCTTCTTTCGTTCGAGTCATCGTATTATAAAGCGTGATTGTCATTTTGTGATTCCCCTTTTTCCTTTTGGTGTTGACGCAGCTCGCTGAGCTCTTCCTTCAAACGATCAATGTCCTGCTGCATAGCGCGGAACATTTCTATAACAGGGTCTGGCAGCTGAGTATGGTCCAATCTGTCCTTTACTCTCTCGCCATTACGGCGCACCACACGTCCCGGATTTCCGACGACAGTACAATTTTCCGGCACCTCTCGCAGCACAACAGCATTAGAGCCAATGCTGGAGGAATCTCCTACTTGAAACGAACCAAGCACTTTTGCACCGGAGCCGATAACAACATTATTGCCAATAGTCGGATGTCGTTTTCCTTTTTCTTTTCCTGTACCGCCCAGCGTCACACCTTGATAAATGACGACATTATCACCAATCTCGCATGTTTCGCCTATTACGACACCCATGCCATGGTCGATAAACAGACGATTGCCTATCCTAGCTCCTGGATGAATTTCAATCCCTGTCATAAAACGGCTGAACTGCGAGATCAGACGGGCAAGAGCAAAAAATTTTTTGCGGTATAGAAAATGTGCGATTCGATGCGCCCATATTGCATGCACGCCTGAGTACGTTAAAATAACCTCGAGCCTGCTTCGCGCTGCCGGATCATTCTCAAATACTACATCCACATCAGATTTAAATTGACGAAACATTCTTTTCCCCCCATGACTAAGTGCCGTCTGCGCTTATCATCCGCCCATCATTTGTAACGAATGTGAGAAGGCTCGGCTCATCCCCTTAACGAAATTGACAAGGTCACACACTCACGCACGTTCCGCTATTTTCCGAAAAGCCAGCATTTTTAAATTTTCGCGGACACACATTCCGCTATTTGCCGAAAAGTCGACACTTTTAAAATTTCGCGGACACACATTCCGCTATTTGCCGAAAAGCCGGCATTTTAAAAATTTCGCGGACACACGTTCCGCTATACGGCTCCAAATGGAACTTTTTCTGCGAATTATCGACCAATAACGGAACGTCTGTCACTTTGCTATCTCAAAACTGCAATTTTTAACATAATAGCGGAACGATTGACCGCCTGGGAAGGCCGTCACTTCGTTGTGGATTAGGCAACAAACAAAGAACGGCAGCGCCAGCCAGTTCTGTATGATATTTCATATACAATTGTGTTTTTCGCACCATTTCTGCCTATTCTATATGAATTTTCACATACATTTGGTCGTTCTCAATCAGCCCCAGCCTATTCTGTATGATATTTCATATACAATTGTGCTTTTCGCACCATTCCGGCTTATTCTATATGAAATTTCATATACATTTGGTCGTTCTCAAGCTGCGCCGGCCTTTTCTGTATGATATTTCATATACAATTGTGGTTTTCGCGCCATTTCTGCTTATTCTATATGAAATTTCATATACATTTGGTCGTTCTCAAGCTGCGCCGGCCTTTTCTGTATGATATTTCATATACAATTGTGGTTTTCGCGCCATTTCTGCCTATTCTATATGAAATTTCATATACATTTGTGCTTTTCGCGCCATTCCGGCTTATTCTATATGAATTTTCACATACATTTGGTCGTTCTCAAGCAGCCCCAGCCTATTCTATATGAAATTTCATATACATTTGTGCTTTTCGCGCCATTCCGGCTTATTCTATATGAATTTTCACATACATTTGGTCGTTCTCAAGCTGCGCCGGCCTTTTCTGTATGATATTTCATATACATTTGTGCTTTTCGCACCATTCCGGCTTATTCTATATGAATTTTCACATACATTCGGCCATTATCAGGCAGCGCCAGCCTATTCTGTATGCTATTTCATATACAATTGTGTTTTTCGCACCATTCCCGCTTATTCTATATGAAATTTCACATACATTCGGTCGTTCTCAAGCAACGCCGCTCATTTCTGTAATTCTCAAGCTGCGCCGGCCCAACTATCACTTAAAGAATAGTTCCGCCGCAAAGCAGTGAAGGCTTATACTTTTCTTACTAAAACAAAAACACCCCTGCAGCATCACATGCTGCAGAGGCGTTTTATCGCGGTCCCACTCTGCTTAGATGTTCACATTGCCGAAACTCCCCCAGCAACATAAAACATCACTTTAAAATCCTTAACGCGGATTGACGTTGCCGCCTACCCTGAAAAGCGCTATAAAAAACGCGTTCAGCTCGGGACAAAGCTCCCAGGTGCATTTTCCGTCCAGCTGATGAGACAACTTCCAGCCTCTGTCCGCCCGATAGCTCGGCTATCCGGCGAATCCGGTTGTCCTCTCTGTGCATCCCGCTGTCAACGTACTTCTCCTGTTCGTTGCCGGTCCTATATTTATGCTGCGCAGCAACATAATAGTTAGCCATAGTATAGCGAATCCCTCGCTACATAACAAGTATATGTTTTGTTCCTTTACTTCGCTAATCTTCCATTCAAGCGTTCTGCCACCTTCGCTTTGCCAAGCAGCATAATCGATTGATTCAGGTCTGGACCATGCGTTTGTCCGGTTACCGCAGCGCGGATTGGCATAAACAGCTGCTTGCCCTTAAAGCCCGTTTCCTTCTGAACCGCTTTAATCATATCTTTTATCGCATCGGCATCAAACGCGCCTTCGTCAGCTTCTTCTACTTTCGCCAGAAAAGCTTGCAGAACGGCCGGAACTTGTTCCTCTGCCAATACAGCTGCCGCTTCTTCTTCATCCACAACATTTTCCTGGAAGAAGGTTTGTGTTACATCCGTAATTTCAGCCGCATAGCGCAAGCGATCCTGATAAAGAGCAACAAGCGCATTTACCCATTCCTGCTGCTGCTCATCCAGCTCGCTAGCAATCAGCCCTGCTTTTTGCAAATGCGGTATGCATAGTTCAACAACTCTCTCCAGCTCTGCCTTTTTCAAATACTCACTGTTAATCCAGCTAAGCTTCTGCGTGTCAAATACGGCAGGGCTTTTACTTAGACGTTCCGGCTTGAACACTTCGATCAGCTCTTCTCGAGAGAACATCTCCTGTTCCCCTTCAGGCGACCAGCCGAGCAAAGTAATGAAATTGAACATAGCTTCTGGCAAGTAGCCAAGCTCATCATATTGCTCAATGAATTGAATAATCGATTCATCTCGTTTGCTCAGCTTCTTCCGATTCTCGTTCACAATAAGCGTCATATGCCCGAAAATAGGCGGCTCCCAGCCGAATGCTTCATAGATCATCAGCTGTCTAGGCGTATTGGAAACATGGTCTTCTCCGCGCAGCACATGGCTAATGCGCATTAAATAATCATCCAGCACAACTGCAAAATTGTAAGTCGGAATACCATCCTTCTTCACGATGACGAAATCGCCCATTTCAGCTGTGTCAAAGCTTATCGTACCTTTAACCAAATCATTAAAAGTGTATGTTTTTCCTTCCGGCACACGGAAACGAATGCTTGGAATGCGGCCTTCCGCTTCGAAAGCAGCGTGCTGCTCAGCTGTCAGGTCGCGGTGCTTGCCTGAATAACGGGGAGTCTCGCCACGAGCGAGCTGCTCCTCCCGCTCCGCTTCAAGCTCCTCTTCTGTGCAGTAGCAGCGGTAAGCCTTTCCTTCGTCAATCAACTGCTGCCAATACTTATTATAAATTTCAATTCGCTCAGTTTGACGATACGGTCCATATTCACCGCCTAGATCCACACTTTCATCCCAGTCCATGCCGAGCCATTTCAAATATTGCAATTGATTTTCTTCTCCGCCTGCCACATTGCGCTTTACATCTGTATCTTCTATACGAATAATAAACTTTCCGCCGCGGCTGCGAGCAAATAAATAATTAAATAATGCCGTTCTTGCATTACCAATATGAAGATGTCCTGTTGGCGATGGCGCATAGCGCACTCGAATTTGTTCTGTCATGTTTATTGATCCTCCCTGCGTATTAAGCAAACCGCCGTTTGAGCGGCAATTCCTTCTCCCCGGCCGACAAAACCAAGCTGCTCTGTCGTCGTAGCCTTAACATTCACTTGCGATTCATCCGCCTTAAGCGCTTTGGCAATCACTGCCCTCATCTGAGGTATGTATGGCAGCATCTTAGGCCGCTGCGCCATAATGGTACAGTCGATATTGCCGAGACGATATCCCTTCTGTTCAATTAGAGCCCATACATCTTCAAGCAGCTTTAGGCTGTCAGCATCTTTATAGGCCATGTCCGTATCCGGGAAATGCGTGCCGATATCGCCAAGCCCAACCGCTCCAAGCACCGCGTCTGTTACAGCATGCAGCAGCACATCCGCATCAGAATGTCCGAGAAGCCCTTTTTCATACGGAATCGTCACTCCCCCAATAATACAAGGCCGTCCCTCGACCAGCTGATGAACATCAAAGCCTGTCCCCACTCGAATCATTGCTCATTCTCTCCCTTGTTGCTCCTTAAGCCCGCCATCAGCATATGCGCCATTGGCAAATCCTCCGGAGTTGTAATTTTTATATTTGTATATTCCCCTTCAGCTACATACACCTGCATACCCGAACGCTCAACCAGCATAGCGTCATCTGTGCCGACAAAGCCGTCCGCACGCGCCTGTTCATGCGCCTCAATCAACTGGGCACGACGAAAAGCTTGCGGCGTTTGGATAGCCCACAAGCTTTTACGATCCGGTGTAGCAGTAATTTTACCTGTATGATCTACTTGCTTGATCGTATCTTTTACCGGCACAGCCAGTACGGATGCTCCCTTATGCTCCGCTATCGCACAGCACTTCCTCACAGCTGCCTCGGTTACAAGTGGACGCACGCCATCATGCACCATCACCCACTTGCCATCCAGGCGCAGCAAGCCTTCGTAAACCGAATCCTGACGCTCCGCACCGCCGCATACGACAGCTTTTACTTTATCTAGTTGATAGTCGTTTACCCATTGCTCACAGCGAGCTACATCCAGTCCGCCTACTACAAGAACAATTTCTTGCACGAAGGCCATCTGTTGGAATAGCTCCAGCGTATGAACAAGAATCGGCTTGTCCACCAGCTGCAAATACTGCTTGCTCTCCGGCGTTCCCATACGGCTGCCGCGGCCGGCAGCTACAATTACGACGCCCCACTGTCCTGCTACCTCTACCATGTCTCAACCTGCCTCACGCTGTTTTTGCATCCCCGCTAACAAGCATGCAAAACGATTGCATACAATAGTCTTATTGTACCTCGTTACAGCGCTTTTTCCAACAACTTCGGCTTAGCAAATATCATCCGGCCAGCTGAGGTTTGCAAAACACTTGTTACAAGCACTTCCATCGTCATGCCAATATATTCGCGCCCGCCCTCTACTACGATCATTGTGCCGTCATCCAAATAAGCAACGCCTTGTCCGAATTCCTTGCCATCCTTAATGACCTGCACCACAATTTCTTCACCCGGCAGAACGACCGGCTTCACTGCATTTGCAAGATCATTAATATTAAGGACAGACACGCCCTGCAGCTCACACACTTTATTCAAATTAAAATCATTTGTCACTACTTTTCCTTGCAAAGCTTTCGCCAGCTTTACCAGCTTGCTGTCAACCTCTCCAATTTCCTCGTAGTCGCCCTCGTAGATGAGTACTTTTACTTCTAGCTCTTTTTGAATTTTATTCAAAATATCGAGCCCTCTGCGGCCGCGATTGCGCTTAAGCAAATCTGAGGAATCGGCTATATGCTGCAGCTCCTCAAGCACAAACTGAGGAATAACGAGCGTTCCTTCAATAAATCCAGTCTTGCAAATATCTGCGATTCTGCCATCAATAATGACGCTTGTATCCAAAATTTTATGCTCTTCAAAACCTCGTCCTTCATCCGGTGCTGCAATTGGAATCTTTCGCTCCATAAGATGCTGCAAGCCAGAGCTTAGCTCTTCCTGCTTAGACAGCCCTACACAAAACCCTAAGTATCCAAGAACCAAAGATAGAAAGGCAGGTACAAATTGACCCAGACCTCCTAAATCTGCTACTGCAGGATAAAGCATGACCGATAACAGCAAACCGACTAACAATCCAGCAGATCCGGCAAAAAGCTGCTTCATTGGCAGCGCGGCCGTACGGTCTACCGTAAGCTGCAAGTACGTAATAAGTCGTCCAGCGAGCAGAGTAGCTACTATTAAGCCGCATAGTGCTCCTACGGCTATATTCATGTAATAAGTGCTTGATTGTTGGAATATAGTAAGCGACGCTCCAGACCATGCAGACGAAGGATTAAAAAACTTATAGGCTTCGTTTCCGGTAAAACTTCCAAACAAGATCCCAATTACTTGTATTATTCGTCTAACCATAATGGTTCACCTCCATTACAATTATGTTCCAATTTTAGGATCTTTAATCGTTCGCAAACATATTATTAACAATTTTATAAAATTCACAATTCATATTTTGTAAACGGAGCCAATGAGGTCTATAATGAAATAGAGATTACTTCACAAGAGGTGGGTGAGAGAAGTGGAACCGATCAATACTCCAACGCTCGATCAATTCCAGCAGCAAGTATCGGAATTACTGCTAAGACACCGCAGCTTACTTGATGTGATGTCAAAGTTCGGGCAATCCAATGCAGCGGTTAATCGTGCAGTTACGAAGGCTGTAACAGATTGCGGTTGTATAGAAATCAATGCCAAGAAACAATCTTACACGGAGGAGCTTGACCTTGAGCATGCCAAGAGTTCTATGCAAAGCCATTTATCCGGACAACTATGTGAACATTGCTATGATGTACTGAAAAGTGAAATGGGTCGTAATTTGTTCTACATGACTGCTTTATGCAACTTGCTTAATTTAAAACTGGACGATGTTGTTGCCAATGAGTCCAAAAAATGCTCAACATTAGGTTTTTTCAATTTGACCTAAACAGACGCCTATAGTTGAAGAAAAAACCGCAGGCTCACCATTTAAGTGGTGCCTGCGGTTTTTTCAATACAAGAATAAACGGCTCCGCCGTCAAATAAAAAACGCCTCTTCAGCGTATTAAAGCTGGAAGAGGCGTTGCTTCGTTACAATGTTGTTTAAGCTAAACGTTCCGATTTGGATTCATCGTTGCTCGGATCATTTTCCTCGCGTTTCCGTTTGCGCTTGACGACTCTGCGGTCAACGTTTTTTTTTAATCCATAAAGCGCATAGAGCAGCAGCGGAATAAATAAAATTTGTGACAGCTGATTTTTAAACGTAATACCAAGAATAACTGCAATGATAACAATTAGCGGAACGATCCATACAGCATTTTTGGGAATGCCTACCTTTTTGAAATTAGGATAACGAATTGTACTTACCATCAACAGAGATAAAGCTACCGTAGTAACAGCCAGCACAACTACCGAAATATCATGGCTGAACAAAGCCAGCGTCGCTAATACGCCGCCCGCAGCAGGGATCGGCAAGCCTATAAAATAACCAGAATTGCTTGTAACAACATTAAATCTTGCCAGACGCAAAGCGCCGCAGATCGGAAATAATGCAGTAATGATCCAAGCCGCTGGCTGATATATATCTTGAAACGCAGTCACATACATAATGAATGCTGGTGCTGCTCCAAACGAAACAACATCCGAAAGCGAATCCAGCTCCTTGCCAAATTCACTTTGCGCATTGAGCGCCCGAGCCACACGGCCATCCACACCATCAAGCAGCATCGCTATAATAATCATCATTACAGCCATTGCCGGATTTCCATTAAACACTAGAATGATGGCAACGATCCCCAAGAACAAATTTCCGATTGTAAATAGACTTGGTATCGATTTTGCAATCATGAATTACACCTCTTCTCTCCTAGCAGACCCAATCCATACGTAAAATGATTAGCCCGCATTCAACCAATTGTATGGGATTTAGATTTGCCTGTCAATAAACATCTGTTCTTGAATCCGTCTAAGCCCTTCTTGAATGGAGCGCGCGCGCACCTCTCCAATGCCGTCAACATCGTCAAGCTCCTCAATAGTAGCCATCTGAATTCGAGGAAGATGCTGGAACCGTTCGATGAGATTATTCATAATCATGATCGGCAATCTTGGAATTTTGCTTAGGAGACGATACCCGCGAGAAGCAACCGATTCTTCAAGCATGCTATTGGCGTGTGGATAACCCATTAGTCGAATAATTGGAGTAAAATCAAGCAGCTCATCCCAGCTCAGCTTTTTCAGGCCGGCTCTAAGCTCTCTAATTTTCTCGTCTGAATTATCCTTTGCATAATCCTTAAGCAAATACCAAGCATCTTGTTCCACACCGGTTACTAATTCTTCCATCTGCATGCTAATAAGCCGTCCTTCTGTGCCCAGCTCATTGACATAACGTTTAATTTCCATTTTGATACGAAGCACCATCTCAACACGTTGAATAACATAAGCGACTTCCTGGAGAGTAACCAATTCCTCAAACTCCAGTGCGGACAAGTTGGTAAAAGCTTGATTCAATACCGCTTTGTATTTCTCCAACGTTTGAATCGCCTGATTCGCTTTAGTAAGTATTACGCCGATATCCTTTAAAGAGTAACGTAAATTTCCTAGATATAGCGTAATAATATTTCTTCGCTGTGAAATGGAGACGACCAGCTTGCCTGTTTGCTTGGCTACCCGCTCTGCAGTTCGATGCCTGATCCCTGTTTCTGTAGATGGAATGGTGCTAAGAGGAATAAGCTGGGTATTGGCGTACAATATACGCCTCATATCTTCACTCATAATAATCGCCCCATCCATCTTGGCCAGCTCGTACAGATAATTGGGCGAGAAATCGCAATTAATCGAGAAGCCTCCGTCCACTACCTCCATTACCTCCGGACTATATCCAACAACAATTAGTGCTCCTGTTTTAGCTCGCAGAACATTTTCCAATCCATCTCGAAAAGGGGTCCCTGGCGCGACTAATTGCAATAATTGGTTCATAATTTCTTGATGTGCCGATTCCTTCATGTCACTACCCCCTTTTTATCCCAAAGCAGCTTTCAATGCTTCAGACACCGTGTTTACGCCTATCAGCTCAATGCCGCCCGGCGCTTTCCAGCCCTTCATACTTTTTTCTGGCATAATTACTCTTTTGAAGCCCAGCTTCTCTGCTTCCTTAACGCGCTGTTCCGCTCTTGAAACCGCTCTAACCTCGCCTGTCAGGCCAACTTCTCCGAATATAACATCATATGGCTTAGTAGGCGCGTCTCGAAAGCTGGAGGCCAGACTAACCGCTGCAGCAAGATCGACAGCAGGCTCATCAAGCTTTACGCCTCCGGCAACATTCAAATAGGCATCCTGCGTCTGCAGGAACATGCCGTTGCGCTTCTCAAGTACAGCAATAATTAGCGCCATCCGGTGGTGATCGATGCCAGTGGCCATTCTTCTTGGCGAAGGAAAATGGGTTGTCGCAACAAGCGCCTGCAGCTCAACAAGGACCGGTCTCGTACCCTCCATGCTTGCTACTACAGTGGAGCCGGCTACGCCCAAGGGCCGCTCCGATAAAAACAGCTCTGAAGGGTTGGACACTTCTCTTAGCCCGCTTTCGCCCATCTCGAAAATGCCAATTTCATTAGTCGAGCCAAATCGATTTTTAGAACATAACCCAATGTCTCGTTTATCGTCTATTTTTACAATTTAGACGATTGGACTGAACGAAGCTGCCTAATATTGATAAACAATTAAATGAAGGATATGTTCAAGTGTGGAAAAAACTCCCCCCCACACTATTCATATCGACATTACCCCATACCTATATAATATTGAAACTGCTCAAAAATAATGCTTTTAACCACATAAGAAATCCCCATATCCTAATCCAGAAACTAAGGGAATGTTCGGATGCTAAATCTAAATCTTTACACATCTAATTTAGTATACCTGAAACTTCCTTTCCTTAAAAGAAGTCAAGTGAAACACGATGGTTGAATCATTCATCAAGACATTTTACGAAGATATTATGATGATATCATGACGAAACGCTTAATTCCTCGAATAAAATTTCAAAAAAAGATTTGCAATTGTGGGAAAGAAAATAGTCAAAGATTTCTTTGATTCATCGAGTAATAAAAATGCAGAAGACCTCATGTTACGAGACTTCTGCATTTTGTATTATTAGATAGTGTATGAAAAATGGATTGTAAAATTGGAAAAACCTTGTGACATAATCACAAGGCTTCCTTCAATTATCCATAATTGGCTAGGCGCTACGAGGCGCAATCAATATTCTGTAATTAAATATTACCACCAATCGGCAATGCTGTCAATTGTCCTTGTGATGATGCAACTTGTTCTTCTAATAACCTGATTTTATTAGTAAGTTCACCATTTGACTGAGTTAAATCAGCAATAGTTTGCTCTAAACGTTCTATCCTCTTCTTAACTGGATTGAAATACAGTTCAATCAACTTGTTCGTAATTTCATTAAATTTAGTGTTACCAACTTGACCTAATACATTACCTTGAATTCGTTTTTTTGAGATGACTCTTACTTTATCAAGTTGAATCCCTGATGGATGCATAAACCCATCACTTCTCTCGCCTTTGATAATATATTCACTTGTTTTATTGTATCTTCCTTTGGAGCAAGGCACCACTAAAACTTCATTAAACATATGACCATAAATAATGCATGGATGTTTGTAAGCTGCTTCATATCCATAATTAGTTGCTCCTAAATTAACTAAAACAATATCTCTAATCTTATACTTCCATGGTCTGCTATTATCACCTTTAAATTGTTCCCACTGCTTCCACTCTAACATAACAGAAGCAGTATCATAAGAAGATTGCTGTTCTAGAAAATTAATTACTTTGTTTGTTACAGGCTCAAAATTATCTACAATTTGCTGATTATCTTTTGATACCACTTGTTTGTATCGTTCATCGTTTGCTATTACACTTAACGTTGTATAATCTGGTGTCAATTTTAACCCTCCCTTATGAGTCATATTTCGACACATTGGGAGCATTTACCTGCACCAATTCAGACATAATTCAACATAAACATAGATTTCCGAAAACACTTGCGATTAACTTCCGTCAAACTTTATTAATGATAAATTTAAATAAGGAATTATATATCTGTTAAAGCATTCACTTTATCTGATTAATAATGTATTCTGCATCTCTCCCAACACCACCAATAAGCGCTAAATTACGAGAAGTTTGATATGGTAAGCCCACAAAGAACAAACCATCTACTGGGCTAACTCCATTGGCATGTATCGGTTTACCCTATCCAGAAACTAAGGGAATGTTCGGATGCTAAATCTTTACAATATCCTATTTAGTATACCGTAATTTTATTTCCTTTAACAGAAGTCAAACGATTCACTTCATACTTAATCATTATAATAGAAGTCTGACGCTTATAAGCGTAAAAAAGACCCAAAATTTCAGAGTCTTTTTACAAAATCCATTATTGAAGGAATTCCATCTGGAAAATTACAAAAATGCTTTTATGGGTGAATCCATTAAGCCTAACATCAACAGAAACTACATTAGAAAAGAAAAAACTTGAACTAAAATTTAAATTATCAAAAAAACAGAAGCCCTCATCGCAATGAGGGCTTCTTCATCATGTTCTTTGGAAAAATACTCAGTTCTTTAAGGGTAACTCAGTTCTTTAAAAATAAATTAGGTTTTTTGAAGGTAGACTTGTTCTTTAATACAATTCTATACAATTTTCATTATTTGTCAAGCAAACCTAAGCACTTTTAATTGACTTTATTATATTCATTGTAACACTCGAAAATACGTGTCTGACTAAAATAATTTGCTTCGATACCGATGTTTCCGTTAAATAATGGCAGATGATTGTCCGTGATGATTCCAATAAATTCTCTACTGCTTGGTTGCGTTTGTCCATGTCTATTAGGCAATCTGTATTTATGAATAATAATTTTATTTTGTGATTCCAATTTCTCGAACAACCTCATTAACTCATAATCAAAGACTTTATACCATCCAATATAATTTTCAAGTATTCGCTCAAAGCTCACTAATGGAGGCGTAAGCCCCTTGTCAATAAAGTCTTTTTTAATATGTCCATTAAGGTTGTTATAAATATCAGTAGCCAAATCAGTTGATTGAACTTGAACTTGAAGTATCTCATCAATAGTTGAATGGTCAGTCGGTGTCGCCAGAAGATTACTATTCTGAGTTAATGAAGTAATAAGATGAACAAAACCCTTTTTCTTTTTTATAGATTTAATAAGTGGTGTTAAGTCTTTATCGTCAGAGATAATGACAAATCCATCAATTAAGTTATTCTGAAACACTTCATTCATAGCATCAACCGTAATTTGAATGTCAGCACAGTTCTTTCCGTTATTCGATGTATGTTTTGTTTCAACACCGAATTGATGTAGCTTGGTTTGATGAAAAGAATTCCGCATATCTTTTAAATCAAAATTCGAATACGCAATTGTCTCAATAATTGAATACCCTTTGTCTTCTAAGAATTTTTTTAACTTAGGGAAAAACTCTACCTCAAATATGTTTTTATAATTATTAATGAAGTTGAAATGAACATTTTCATAATCAATGTATACAGAGACATTTTTCTGCATTGCCTGACTCTCCTCCCTTTTTGTCAAATCTATCCTTTCGACAAAAATGGGCGTATTCCTCCAATCATAACTTAGATAATACAAAGTACAGACTTAGTAAGATATATTCATGTACTTAATCTCTTAGCAGAACGAATAAAGCCCCCGTCCAATCTTTGGTAGGGAGCTTCATGTTACTTTGTTATAGCAGTGAGAAATAACCTTGTTCCTTAATAGATGGTACAACCTGACTTAAATCATCTTCATCCAGATGTTTGTTGTTATAATTAAACTTATGATTTTCTGCTGCCATACTTTTGGAATGAAGAATTTCTGAATCAGGAACTATATTATTCCTCATCAGTAATCCATACAAACTTTCAATTAAACGACTTTGATAATCCAACTGTTTTTGTAAATTATAAAGTCTCAAATCAGTCTCTATGGTCAAAATGTCATTATCGAATTCATCACTGGTCTCATAAAGAAAAAATTCAACATGAGTGAAACTATATTTCTCACTTTCTCCCCAATGAATCAATTCTGCAATCATAATTAACGGAGATTCATCAATACCTTTGCGAAGAACAGGAGATAACTTGCTCCTTTGATACATAAACACATGGGAATATTTCTCGAAATCCTTCATTAACCCCCTACATTTAATAATCAATCTGTCATCTTTCGTTTCTTCTTTGTACGCGGTAATTTGAATATCAATTTTCCCAATCGTAAGCTTTTTAGGTTTCTTTATTGTACTAACTGCTAATTTATCACTCATAAATTCATCACCAATTTTCAATATATAAGAGTTCTCATCCATGAGAATGTGTATTCCCTGACATTATATTCGATATATAAGTTAAATCAAATTTCAATAATAGAACGAACAGAGTTAACAAAAAAGAACCCTGACAATTCGCCTGGATTCAACTTAATTATTCTAATCATACACTAACGTATGTTTCGATATACTCAACAGACAGATTCTAGGATTTCATATCTTTCTGTATGATTTCATTTTTATTTGAGCTTATGTTTCGGATACAGATAATGATACGAATATGTACAAACTTGAACCCTTATTGAATCGGTTCCTTTTTTTCTGCAATGCGAATGGCTTCTGTAAAAAGCCTCATAACATGTTCATTTGTATAAGAATAAATATGATACTGCCCCTCTTTCTGATATCGTACAAGACCTTGTAAGCGAAGTCTTTTCAATTGTTGAGAAATAGCTGCCTGACTTATCGGTAATACTTCATTAATTTGTTGTACAGTACACTCGCGTTGGAGAAGCATATACATCAATTTAAATCTGGTTGGGTCACTTAATGCCGAAAAAATTCCTGTAACAAAATCAATCGTTTGTATATCTAAACTTAGAAAGCTATTATCCTCTTCCATGAACTGACCTCCATTCCATTCTTAGTATCACAGAATTCCAGCCTGTCCATCTCTTCCGTAGATTATGCAAAATTTATAGTTATTAATAAGAAAGAACTCCACACCTTTTGGCGTGGAGTCCATAAGAATTTATGTTATTAGCAACATCCAGCTTCACAACAAGTCGTATCTGTTTCTTCACAACAGTTTGGCTCACAGCAATTGTTTTGTGACATTGAAATTCACCTCCTTTCAACATACATGATGAATTACTTACTGCAACAAGAATTTGAATTCGTTGAATGCTCCTCTTTCTTTGGACTACAACAGTTGTTATTTTCATCTGATTTTTGAACAGGAACCTCTTGGATTTTAATTTCACAGCAATCTTTTTTATTGCTTGTGCTAAAAATGGATTTAATGAAATTAGCCATTTGAAAAACCTCCAATATATTTATGTGAATTTGTGTAAAGCCTTAGATAAGATAAAAAATAGTGCCAGACAAACTTGCCATGGTGATGACTGATAAGACAAAAGCAATGACAAGACGTTTTTGGAATATGGAATTCAGTAAAGTGACTTCTGGAAGGCTTGCACCTGTTGAGCTTATGATGAGTGCCATGACTGGACCTAATGCCATTCCCTTTAAAATAAAGATTTGAGCGATTGGTATCATGGTCGACAATCTGATATATAAAGGAATGCCGATGATGGCTGCGATTGGAATTAACCACCACTGATTACCGCCAAGCGTATTTGCTATCCATTCCGTTGGAACTGCTTCGTGAATAATTGCTCCAATTAAAGCGCCTATTAATAAGTAGGGATAGACAGTTTTCATCAAACTCATGGTTTCTTTTAAGGCATATTTAAAGTCCAACTTCTTGTTGTATTCCCCCAAACCTGTAACCACTACATTTTTAACTGCCTTTTCAAATCCCAAAAATTCGAGTGTAAAGCCAATAACGATGGAAAGTATAGATGTAACAACGGTATATATAATAGAAACTTTCCATCCAAGTGTTGCTGTCATTAAAGTAAGTATGGTTGGGTCAAGAACTGGCGAAGCAAATAAAAATATCATGACGTAACCAAACCGCATTTTTCGCTGTAACATCCCAACAACAATAGGAATTGTACTGCAAGAACAAAATGGCGTTATAAATGCAAGTAGGATGGCTACGGTTGAACCTACTATTTTGCTTTTACCAAACATGTACTTTTCTAATTTTTCAAACGGAACTAACCCTTGAAGCAAATTAACCAAAAATGTAATTCCCACAAATAATAATGTTAACTCTAAACCAATGGATACAAAGTCCTTTAAAATATCCAACAACATAATTATCACACCTTATTTATTTGCAATTTGCAAGTATATATTTAAATAATATCCTCTACCTTTAACGTAGAGGAGTACAACATGATTTAGATTTCAACATAGCATCATTCAATAATCCGATGGAACGTATAACGGATTCACGTTCAAAGTCACTTAAATGGGAAAGCACTTCATATAAGTTTTGATTCACCTGAACATCAATACTTAAATTAATGGCTTCGCCTTCTGGTGTTAACGATAAAACTTGAATTCGATTATCATCAGGATGTGGTGTTTTCTTAACAAGCCCTTTCTCTACTAAGGCTTTAACTTGGCGACTGAATGTTGTAATATCAACACCTAATGCATTCGATACATCCTGGATAGACGGATTATTTTGTTGCTTTATTTCAAAAAGAATATGGCTTTGCGTTAATGATATCTCCTGACCACAACAGTTATTATCACAACATTGTTCACTGAGAAATCCAAAACGTCTGGCTAAAATAAGGAACATGGCACGTAAATTGTTTTCCTCCATTGTCTTCACCTCACCTCATGAACGTAGTATAACATATTATTTGCAATTTGCAAATGTTTATGTATAATCAAACCAACACACTTTTACGGAGGTGCTTTTCTTGTTAGATGTTATTATTGTTGGAGCCGGTCCTTACGGCATTTCATTAGCCTCATATGCCATTCAGAATAAATTAGAATATAAACTTATTGGTCATCCCATGGATTTTTGGACAACACAAATGCCACAAAACATGTTTATCCGTACTCCCTATGAGCTGGTGCAGTTTCCACATCCTCAAAATAAATTGACTATACAGCAATTTGCGCAAGAAAAAGGGATAGCTCTTTCTGACCCTTTACCAAGACCCATATTTGTTGACTATGCCCTATGGTACGCTGAGAAATCAGGTGTTGGGTTTACACCAGAGTTAGTAACCTCTATTCATAAGGAGTCTAAACACTTTGTAGTCAAAACCGATAACGGAACAACACATGAAGCTAAGAATGTGGTCATTGCCACTGGCATTCAACAATTTATTTATTTGCCCGAAGTCTTCCAAAACATTTCATCTGAATTGGTCACACATGCGCTTGGGTATTCAGATTTTAACCATTTCAATGGACAACGTGTAGCCGTAATCGGAAGTGGACAAAGTGCGTGGGAGGCTGCTGCTTTACTTTATGAAGCAAACGCCGATGTTGAACTTATCTATCGCAAAGAGAAGCCTATTTACGGAGGAAATAAATATCAAGAAATACTACTTAGAGCGATTGGCAATGTCTTTTATAAATTGCCTCAATTCATGAAAGAAAAGTTATTGGAATTGGGAGCTACTACGGTTCCCATAGCTCGGTTTTTGCGTAGTTATGTTGAAGGAAAGGTAACGCAACATAATGGAGTTAAGGTCGTTGATGTTATTGAATCTGATGGGAAGGTTCTGTTAAGTTTATCGAATGATAGGAATGAATATTTTGACCATGTAATTGTAGCTTCTGGCTTCAAAATGTCTCTTGATAAATTACCATTTTTGCAGGATACCATTAAGTCATCATTAGTGAGGGAAGAGACCCCCTTACCAAAACTCAATACATCATTTGAATCATCTATACCTGGACTGTATTTTGCTGGTCCATTATCATCTCATTCGCATGGTCCTACATTCCGATTCATACTTGGATTAAAGAAAACAGCCAACACCATCATAAGTTCGATTAAGGACAAAAAATAAATCGTTCTTCTTCGTAAAATTTATATTATTTATTTTCATCTCACAAACAGAACCTTTCTCAAAGTTCTGTTTGTGAGAAACTACAAGAGCAAGAATAAAGAAATGAGCGCAACAGTAGCCGTTGTTACTTCAAGCTTTATTTCACCAAAGCAACATTTTAAACTGAACATGTGAACACCCCCTATAACTGAATAACTGCCCAGTTAGTATAAACAAGTTTGATGATTTCGATACAAAGTTACGATTATAATCTACTGAGAATTCCTTTTATTATTTAGATATTTTTAAAGGACTCATTTATATCTAAATTGACATAAATGAGTCCTTTAATGGGTTATGTTTGAAACAACTTTTCAAGTGCCTCACGTTGGGGAGGCTTTATATTTACTTTTGGACGAATGCTTTTTGCAAGCACTTCGGCTTCGCTTATCGTTTGGCTCTTCCCTAGCGTAATTAATGTTCCCACAGCAACTGCACCTGTTCTACCGCTGCCTCCACCACAATGGAATGCCACTTTCTTGCCGCTGTTATACGCATCTACAATATGATTTATGGCTTGCTTAAAAAGTTCGTCTTGTGGACCATCAGCATTATCTCCCAAAGGAACCTGAATCCACTCAACTCTCTCAGATGGGTAAGCACTTTCCGTAGCCTCTCCCCGCAAATCAACAACGACTTCTACACCTTCTTCTTCAACCATTTTTTCAACATCATCTGCTCCACCAAAGAAAATCTTATCTTCGATTAAAGCTTGGTATCTTTTTCCCATAATAGCTCCTTAAATCTTCTTTTTAAATGAAGTGAATTCAATTGTCTGAGGTGCCGTTGGGGGCGCACAACATAATGATAAATCACGTGCCTCACCAGCAGATTCAAATTCTGAATCCTCTTTGGTATAGAAAATCTCCCATGCGTTACCATCTGGGTCGTACACCCAAACCTTGTCTTGAACGGCATAACAACATGTTGTATTCATCTCATCAATGAGTAGTAATCCATTTTGTCGAAGACGCTCCCCCATAGCAAGAACCTCTTCTGTATCGTTCACTTGGAATCCCAAATGATTTAGCACTCCCTTTTTCTCAAATGGTCTTACATTAATGGAGAAATGAAGAGCTGGTTCATCCAATTCAAACTTTGCATAATTGTCTTTAACTTTCGTTGGTTCTGTTCCAAAGAAAGCTTGATAAAATTCCAAGGATTTTTGAAGGTCAGAGCAGTTAATCGCTACATGCATTCTTTTAATCATGTTTATTTACCTTCTTTCACAAATTGCTCAATACGATTCTTAATGGAGTCACGTACTTCACGAAACATTGCCGTAATCTCTTCTTCTGTTCCAGTTGCTTTTGCTGGGTCATCAAAGCCCCAATGCCAACGTTCAGCCTTGTCATTACGTACAACTGGACAGTTATCATTAGCATGACCACACAATGTAATGATGTAATCTGCTTGACTCAAAATCTCAGGGTCAATTACATCAGAAGTATGGTTTGAAATATCAATTCCAACTTCACTCATGGTAGCTACTGCACGTGGATTTAATCCATGCGCTTCTAATCCAGCGCTCTTCACCTCATACTTATCACTGCCCAGAGCTTTCAAGAATCCATCTGCGATTTGACTACGGCATGAGTTTCCTGTGCAAAGAAAATAAACTAATTTTTTGTCATTCATAATGAAACCTCTCCTCTTTACTATGTTATTAAGACACTACGTTTAACCAAATGTACAAACCAATAAGAGTTATAAGCAACGTTGGAATGGTAAGTACAATTCCAATCCGGAAATAATAGCCCCATGTAATCTTCACACCTTTTTGTGAAAGAACATGTAACCACAGAAGCGTAGCTAATGAACCAATTGGTGTAATTTTTGGACCTAAATCACTCCCAATGACATTCGCATAAATGAGCGCTTCTCGAATGATACCTTCTGTTCCAGTTCCTTGAATGGCAAGTGCATTAATCATAACGGTAGGCATATTGTTCATTAATGAAGACAAAACAGCTGCTAAGAATCCCATACCAATCGTTGTGACAAACAAACCTTGTTCAGCGATATATTCGATTGCAGTTCCAAGCATATCTGTCAAACCCACATTCCTCAGACCATAAACCACAACGTACATTCCTATGGAAAAAATAACGACAGACCATGGTGCGCCTTTAATTATTTTTTTGGTTTCAATAACTTTACTTGTACGTGCAAGCAATATAAATACAATCGCTACGACACCTGCAATAATGGACACTGGGATTTTAATAAATCCACTAATCAGATATGCAACCAATAGAATACTTAAAATTACCCAAGAGAGACGGAATAACCTTTTATCTTTTATCGCATCCACTGGCTTTTTAAGCTGAGACACATCATAATTCTTTGGAATATCTTTTCTAAACAATAAGAATAAGACAACCAAGCTTGCGCCTAGTGAGAATAAGCTTGTTACAACCATTCTGCTTGCATACGTGACAAAATCAATCCCAAAGAAATCAGCCGATACAATGTTGACCAAATTACTTACGACCAATGGTAACGAGGTTGAATCTGAAATAAAACCACTAGCCATAATAAAAGGTAATATCATTTTGTCTGGAAATTTCAATGCTCTAACCATAGCTAAAACAATGGGTGTTAAAATTAAAGCTGCACCATCATTAGCAAAAAATGCTGCAACTGCTGCTCCAAGTAAAATGACATACACAAACATTAATCTGCCGTTTCCTTTTGCAATTCGTGCCATGTGTAAGGCAGACCATTCAAAGAAACCAATGTCATCAAGTATCAGTGAAATAAGAATGACAGCTACAAAGGCTAATGTCGCATTCCAAACGATGCCTGTAACTGTTGCTACATCATTTAATGAAACGACTTGAAATATGAGGGCTAGTATAGCTCCTGCTGATGCTGACCAACCGATATTTAATCCTTTCGGTTGCCAAATGACGAAAGTTAAAGTCAATAAAAAGATAAAAATCGCAATGTAAATCATGTCGCCCTCCTAATCACAACAATCCTGTTTACTACATGCCATCTCAACTTTTTCCCTTTGTGAAGGAAGATGTTCAAAAAGTTCATTTAAATACGGTTTGTCATCAATATTTAAAGAGTAATAAACCCATTGACCACGCTTAGACTCCTTTACCATATCGCCAGCTTTAAGCTTACGCATATGTTGACTCACGTTAGGCTGACTGGTTTCCAAAACATCAACAAGCTCACAAACACAAAGCTCTTTTTCCTTTAAAGCCGAAAGTATTGTAAGCCTGGTTTTATCACTAAGCAGTTTTAAGGTATCTGCCAACTTATCCATTTCAATCATAAAGTTCACTCCTTATAAAAGCTTTTAACCTTTTCGGATATTTCAACACACATTTTATCAGTTGCCTTGATATCTGTAAATGATTATATAATTATTCACTTATATATTCTAGTTAAGAAATTGTAAACAAAATAAAAAGCGACCACTACGAGTCGCTTCAATCTTCAAAAGTTTCTTGAAGTATATATATTATTTTATGATTACATAGGTTATTCGAGCATATTTTCAGCGCTGAAAAATGGCTCAGACTCTAAGTTTAATTTAGAGAGCTTCTTATGAAGCATCTTTATCAAATCAACTTGCCTAGTTAAAGCAATCCTTAAATCATATCCACTCATCAACAAAATCGATTTATCTGGATTCTGTTTAATCAAGTCTACAACATGTGATGACCAACCATTTATCGAAAGAAAAATCCCCATAGTCTGCTTGCCTGAACGAGATACTTTCCCATAGAGCGAGTCCAGTTCTCTAATGCCCGAAACTTGACTTGTCCACTTCATCTCCACAATATAATGCCAACCATCGAGTTTAAAGGCTCCATCAATCTGTTCACCGTTGTCATTTCGTCTAAAAGCCTGAACAACAGTGAGTTGTTCAGTTAAATCATAGGTATTAAACAATCTGTTAACGATATCTTCAAGCATAACCCCTCTTAATTGCGGGTTTCCGCATTTTCCTGAAATACTATCATATGCGAGAAGTAGCAACGGTAATTGACTGGCTAGTTCTTGTTCTTTTTGGGAAGCTCTTTCTAACTCAGCTTTTTCCCTAGCCAGTTCCCTTTTCCTTGTTTCCTCTTTCTCCAAAATTTCGAGGACACCAAGAACCTCTCTTGCTTTCTGTACAGTGGCGCGAGCTTCATACTCATTATCTGACAAATGGAACTGATTGAACTCAGTTGCTGTCTTAATGATTGAATGCATGATTTTCTCATAGTTTGGATGAGTTTCAATTTCAGAGATTATTTTCGAAGCAATCTCTCTCTTAGTCAACCATTTTCCAGCATCATTTTTCTGCTTGGTTAGTGATTGAAAGTAGTTTTTGTTAATTCTCGCTGGTTTAAGAATAAGTTCATACATCGTACCTTTTATATGTACAAGTGTTGCAATGATTTCTATAACCAACTTTTTCGTATCGGCTGACTGATACATCATTTCCCAATCACTTCCTACATGTATAATCAAAGAAAGAATTTTTCTAATTATGACTAACAATAGGTGTCGACTATTTCCAATTATACGTCAACTCTACTCTCCTTACAAAGAGCTTTTGTAAATATGATGAAGACACCACGGTAAATGTATTGAATAAATAAAAGAGCATTTAATTCGTAGTTGGATTATTTATGGACATAAATAAAAACGACCCAAACGAGTCGTTTTTCACCTTACTAATTATTGGTATTTAAAGATTGCTCCAATTGGTTCATTGCATTCTCATGCTGCCCCTGGATAAAGTCATACATGTATCCAGTTGAGTAGAATAAAGAGAAGCCACATAATAAAACCAATGCAACCAACATATGATATGGTTTTGTCGTAAACTTAGCAGTGTGACGTATAAAAAATGCTGTCACTTTATTATTATACGCACGATTTAAGTTCACAGATAGCATGTGTATTAGCAAGATGAAGAGTAGAACATTAGGTAGTAGACTTAAAAGGAAACCCATCCCTACAATTCCGAATCTGGCGATAGTCTCTATTCCTGCTGAACTAATAAAATCAGATATACTCAGTGTTGATATAAAAGAAGTGTCTTGTTTAGACATAACAACAAGTTGAACGCAGTCGAACACCAAAATACCCATCAGTTGTAATGTCCATAGCCGATTCAAATTGTCATAGCTGTTGTTTCTATATAATTTAATAGCAACAGTCAAAGTGCCTACGACACCAATAATAATCAGACTGGTCATAAAGTTCATTAAATGCGAATGATACTTTACATACAAGTAAGATAGAACAACTGCAAAGATGAAAATGGCACCAATAATTGAATTATCGTCCTCAGTTGATGATTTCCGTTTTCCCCCACCCCTTTTCCTACCTTCGGTCGGATAGTGAAAAATAACAGTTTGTCTTATGTACTGCACACTTTCTCGAATAGTTGTTTGATTGTTAATCCCATCATTCCGACTCTTTTGAGCAAAAATTAAACCAGAGATTAAGCCAATCAGGATATCCTTTATCATATCTATCCAGTTTTGTTCTAGATAGTTCGCAAACCAACCAGCCATGAAGCCCCTCCTAATTGTTCAAATGAAGAGTGGGTCATGAGGCAACCCACTCCTTTTCTAATCTAGCTCTCTTTACGAACGCCTTTAAATGCTCCACCAGATGTTTTCTGGTCCATAAAACGCCCCGTAGATGCGTCACGCTTTACATAGTTACCATTAGGTGCTTGGAACTGAGAACGCTTAGTAACAGCACCTTTACGATATCCGCTGCCAGTATTTCTAGCCATATTTTCCACCTACCTTGTATTAAAGATTTATTGGAGAAAGGGACTCCCCCGCCACGGAGCTAAAAACTTTTTTTCTAACCTCTATTTATCTGAAGACTTATCTTTTTTCTTTTTATCAAGATAAGCTTGATGCTGTTCTTCGGAGACCTCAAAGCAAATAGCTTCAAGACCCAGTTGGCTTGCATAGACACGTGTACCGTCTTTTCGAGTTATAAATTTACGGCATATCAGCATATTTATCATTCCTTTCGTTACATGATGTGATGGATTGTCGAGACTTGTCCATCGTGGTATCATGAAACTACCGCTAATTTCATGGGCAGGCACGATGATTTCGTAGCTGTCAAATCGTGGGTTCTCGACAGAGCCTACGATTTTTTATTTTATTCATCTTTTCACCGCCTTCGATTTCAATTTATTTTTTGAATACCCTTTTAATTTTAACTCCCTTTGCAGAGAGTTCAATTTTAATTTTGAAGTCTGTTTTGATTATAACTCTCTTTTTCAGAGAGTTCAATATCAAATTTGAAATCCCTTATTTTAAAAACGGAGGTTGCCCTCCGTTAATAAAATAAACTTCGATATATGTACTGTCTACCGCCTTCTTCAAGCTGTACTTCATACCGCTTTAACAAGCGCATTTCATTCAACTTATTAAGCTGAGTGCTGGTCAAATTCAGCTTTTTGTCCAATCTTTCAGCAATATCACGTGCGGTTACTTCTCCAAGTTCATGAGCAATTTCAAGAATTTCTCTTAAAGAATCACCGATATGTCCGATAATTACAATGTCATTGTTCTGCTTACCAACGACAGTCACATTTTCTTCTTTAAGCGTTAAATCAATATTATAGATGTGGTCGTGTTCTTGGTTTAAGTTCATTAATACTAAATACTTATCTTCCGTTTTGTAGTGCTTAATGAATTCTTTAATTGGCTTTGCAATAATCTCGTCAGTCCCAGAACCATTAATACCCTCAACCTGACTCATATCGTAATAAAACACTGTTCCAACTGGTGCCTGGCTCATCTGCTCCATTAAACTTTCCCTAATTGGCATTAATTTAGGTCTGAAAAGTAAATTAACCGTCTCCTGCCCTTCACTCAATAAATTCAAATACATCATTAGTTTTCCACCATTCCATTTGACTTCAAAAACAAAATTGAAATCCCTATATTTGTACTATATCAGTTGTAATGGGTTAAAGTCAAGCGCTCACCACGATATAGTAATACGTTCCGAAAAAATATTTTCCCTTATATAGCGATTTCACTTCATCACTAAAAACTTGATAAGCGTTCTTATGCGTTCGTAAATAGAACTCCGCATTGTCTAGCAATAAAGCTACATTCCTTACATCTGGCAATCCTTTTCCTCTTCCTTTACCACGTGAAGATGCCTTGGTAAAAATAGCTTGCCTTACTACATCGTCATCATTTTCTGACTTAATATGTGGTTTTAAACTCTTAACTATACCGATACCACTATCACAGATAGCTATCCCCATTTTTCCGTTGCTATATGATTGAATACAGTAATAGCAAGAAACCTCTCCTTTGTCCTTGCCATGTTCAACTGAATTTAAACCTAACTCTGTAACAATTCGACTAATATTGGAAATTTGATTAGGTGCAACTTCTTTATTTCGCAAGATATTTTTCAAAGAACTATCAAATACTTCTACATCAGTATCGGAACTACACAAGGTAATTTCATTTAAGAAATCTTTTTTGTTATTACGATATCTGCTGTATAAGAATTCCATGTCCAATTCGTTTTCAAACGTTGAGCGCACATCATCAGGACAATATTTAAAGAAGTTCATTCGTTCTATATAGCCAACGACATTCGTATCCTCAATTTTAGGGACATGTGGTACTATTGTATCTAAATAAAAGTATTTATCTAGAAAGCGTAAAGTAGATACTAATGTTGTGCAACCAAGTGGTGATATATAATTAAGCTGAGATAAGTCAACTGTAATCCTATCACTGGCATTTGATTTTCGGAAAGTTTCAGCACATAAATCTAACCAATTATGAATCTGATGAATCTCTACTAACTTATCAGACACTTTTAGCAATTTTCCTTACCTCCTTATTCAATCATTAAAATCGTTAGTTCTATACAATTATTTTTTTCCAATCGTTTTTCTCAAAATCTTGATAATGAATGATTGAGAAAATGATAGTTAACACAGTATATAATACATGCCCCACATCAATCGTACCCACTACCTTTTCACCATGACCAATATCGTTCCTAATCCCTTCGATTTTTTCTACCTCTGTTATCAGGGCATACATTTGCTTAAACTCATCGGTTTTGCCGTTGATTCCAACCTCTTTTAAAGCATCTCTTAATTTTTCAATAATCCTTCTATTGTCTTTACCAAACTTCTTTATCTTCAATTTTAAGAAGGAACTCACGTCAATCCTATCTTCTGAGCTAATTGAAAACTTTTTTATCTGTTTGTTGTAATTCACAATGTAATACTCGAAAATTTTCTCATTCAACAATTCAATGAATTTATCTAGTGCAGCAAAAATATTGAATAGAGCCATCTTACTATTCGAATATTCCATATTGATACATCCCTCTATGAGATATTCCACCCAAGAAGGAACCGGCTCATCAGTTAGTAGACCAGTAACATAGACATTAATATACTTATCCAAATAATCAAAGGCATTATGGCTAACTGAATAATCTTGAACAAACTTGCCTTTTAGATAAATATCTTTACTTAAATGATTGAACCTATCTAGCTCAACCTCATGATTAATAAAAGGATTAACATCATTCCCATCAGAATCAACAAACTGTAATGATGGAAATGAAACATGGGTTATGATGTTAAATTTTTTTGCTCTTAAAGAGAGGGTGAAAGGAAACTCTACTTTCTCTCTAAAATTATCAGTGTCTAAATAAACATTCGCCTCTTCTACAATCTCTTTACTTACGAGATACGGAATTAGCTGATTTATAACAGCTAATGGTTTTGAATTAAATAACTCGATAACCATCTCTTTATTTGTTTTCCCCTTACTGTCATGCAAATAAGAAATGGTTTCATATAGATTCACAATAAACGCTTTTTGAACTTTCTTAGTGACTAGCATACTCTTATATTGCTTGACAAGATTGCTTCTATTTTCTTCAATCAATTTATTTTTTAGAATGTCATTCATCCGTTAGCTTTCCCTTCTCATTGGGTACTAATAGTCCTGTGTGTATAGTTCAATAGTTCGACATTTATCGGAAAGTTTCCTGCATTTTCCTGACTCAATAAAATCCCAAATTCATTTTTGTTGGCTATTGCCAACAAAAATGTCGGTGTGCTAGAATATGCTCAATTGATTGATTGTAAAAGACTTAATGAAAGGTGGTTCTGATTTGTTTTGTTCTAAATGTGGAATAGGATTAGCGAACGGCTCCAGATTTTGTTCGGGCTGCGGTTCGCCAATTGGCGGTATAGATAGAAATCAACAATTTGAAGTTGTTACGCAAAGTTTCAATGGTGGTATCATGCGAGGAATTCAAGATGAGCATAGGTATCAAATAAATCAGTTTTTAAATAATAAAAATTTTCAGAAGGTGCATTGGAATTTTAGTATAAAGAATGGTAGGGTCTACGCCATCACCTTGACATGCGATAGAACAGATAGGCAACTTCCATATCGTTTTGGAATTAGTTATGAGGAGGCTAAGAGTGGGAAGAATTTTGGGTGGTTATCCAGTATATTTACTGGATGGAATGTCGAAAAAGGACTTCAAGCTTTCCAAGCAGTGAATCCGAATGCTCAAATCAAGGCTACAAGACCAATTCACGACCAAGGTATGAACTATGGTCTTTACATCTTACATACATATAAAATTTAGTATCTAAACTAGATGAGGCTCTTACCCAGTGGTAGGAGTCTCATCTGTTTTCGCTATCAAAATGTGAATTGCTATTTTCAAATTGTTTTAATAACTCTGAGGGCTTTAAATGCAGCGCTCTTGCCAGCATAAGAATTGTCGTTAAGCTAGGATTTTTAATTCCATTTTCAATCTCACTTATGTAGCTTCTATCTATCCGAGTGTAAAGACTAAGTTGCTCTTGTGTTATTTTAAGCTCTTTTCTTCTATCCTTAATCACTATTCCAAAAGCGATTAAATCAGGATTTTTTTCATCTCCCATACAAACAACACCTGTCTCTCTATTAACATTCTTACCTTAATGATAGAGAGAATAAAAACGCATTTCTGTTGGCTATTGCCAACAAAATATCCTTTGTGCTAGAATGTTGGGGAATACTGGAACGAATAGCCGAATGATGAGGAGAGAGTAACTTGAAACGTACTATCTTAATACTTTTTATTATTGGAGCTACTTTAACTGCTTGCTCTGGTAATAATGAGATGCCAAAACCTAGTCCTACTTCTTCACCAGTCATAACCGTAAGTCAGGAACCCATTAAAGAAGTTCCAAGTCCTGAACCAAGCTTAGAACCAAGTCCAACTGTAAATGATGCAGAAAGTGTGTTAAATGCATATATGACATTACTGCTTGAAAAGAAATACGATGAGTTATTACCAATGTTGTATGAAGAAAATATTAAGATGCGATTTGGGGCATCAGCAGAAGATTGGATGAAAGATTTCAAAGAAAATGACTTTAAAAAATCCATAGAACGGACTGAGTTTTTGATTTCATCCATTAATGATTATGATGCAAACCATAAACTCGCAAAATATATTGTTAAAGGTACTTTGGCAGGGTCCAGTGATATTCAATCCGCAGAGGAATTTGTTGGATTGGTATTCGTTAATGGGGAATGGAAAATTGATTTTACTTTAATAGTGAATCATGAAACTTTACATGAAAACGGACTGACCACACAAGACGGTACTATCACGATTAATAAAATAGATAAAGTAAAGACCCTACGTGGATACGATATTTATATTCAGATGACAAACAATGAAGCAGATAAGCAGCTACTAATCAGCCAAAAAGATGTAGCGGTTGGAGAACTAAAAACGGACAAGGGTAGTTCAAAGGCTGAATTAGGACGTTTAGCTATTACCCCTAATGAAAGTGGACTTATTATATTAAACTTTGAAACTGAACCATCAGAAGCTCAATCTCTATTAATTAAAAACCTTCAATTCTTTGATAAAAACAAACTACCTATTGGTGAATTATTTGAATTAGATATTCCCTTAAAATAAACCAAAAACTTCGAGAGCATCCTAGATGCTCTTTTTTCTATTTAGGCTAAATGGTTTGTGTACCTTTTTAAAATACACTGCTAAAATGAAATCATATAAAATTGTATGAAAAAAGGACTGGTAATGTTGAGCCAAATTATACAAACCGCCAGCCAACGAGTTCGTGAGCTGCGTCAATTAAAAGAATTAACTCATGAACAACTCGCTACACTAGCAGGAGTTTCAAGACAATTTCTGAAGAAATTCGAAGATGAACAGACTAATATCAGTATTGAAAAATTAAATGACATTGCAGTTGCACTAGGCATACATATATCAGACCTATTGGTAGAAAACAATCATTTCTCTATTGAGGAGAAACTTATTGAGCAGATAAAAATGTTATCCAGGAATAAAACGAGTCGTGATTTAAAATATGTGATTGCCTTATTAAATGCTATGGAACAAGAAGAAAGCTCCCTACATTAACGTAAGGAGCTTTTCATGGTTTAATCATTTGAATATGTACAATTATGAATAATAGTTACCATGTCCTCCGATAACTGAGCCTAGTGTCAACATAAGCTTACGTCTGATAAAGCTTATTTCAGGCAGCCCAAAATAACGCTCAGAACAAGCTAAAAAGAAATACTCAAACATATTATTCATTTGGATTTCCTTACCGAAAATGTTTAAACACAGTTCCATGGTTTTCTTTGCTACCTGTATAAAACTCTCTGGTGACATATTTCGAATTTCAATTTCATTAGCCAAATCCAAGATAACTTTTGTTTCCATTAAAAATAATGTAGCAAAGCGATAATCCGCATCATGCTTATTCTTGGAGTAAAAGAAATTACACTCCGTAATTTTCTTTTTCAAATCTACATATGTCTTTAAGTTGATTAGTGCAAATGCTTGGCTCTCGTTTCTCAAAATGACTCTTGGGTTTACAGTTGTCTCAAAAGCCGTTGGCAAAAGCTCTGTTTGATTATCCAATACCATGCTAACCACTTTTCTTATATCATCTACCATTTGCTTTGACCCTTGCAATTGGGGATAGAATACAAACATACTACCCTCCCAACGTTGCTGTTTAATAAAATGGTTGACCAATTGAAGGTCATCCACGAATAAATTTTGCTCTTTGCTTGCTGCGTTCATAAAAACATCCTCCCAGTAAATATAAATTCATTTTTTGTATATATATTTACTATAACAATTTTGTTTGAAAATGCGCAGAAAATCAGAAAAGTTTTTTTACTAGAAAGAAGACCTAGAAATCATAGTGATTGTGAATGTGCCAACTTGAATGGCTAACAACATTCAACTCTATGAATCTACTTTGAAATATTTGCAAGTTATGATATGATTGAATTAGAAATTTAAGGAAAGAGGAGGTTTGCCTAATGGTTACAATCGATAAAAAGCATATTGTTGTTCAGGGTGAATCTGCCAAAGAAATGATTCAAGAAATCAAAGCCCCGACCTTCACCGAGCAACAACTTGATTTCTTTCGTCAAGTTAGGAGTATCAGAAATCAGATTGGACATAGATTAACCACAAAACAAAACTAATTGAAAGGATACTCCGTTGCTTATGAGACTTGATGATATAGAATTCACACCCCTGAGAGCGGAACACACTTTCGGGGGTTTTTCATGTGGAAATATAGATATAGATAGATTTCTTAAAAGTGACCAAGCATATGCCGAACAATTCAGAGGACTGTCTTCGACAACACTTATCTTGCATAGAGGGATTGTTATAGGTTTTTATACGGCACGTTGTACGCAAATTGAAATACAGATGGACGAACGCACTGGGCTTGATATGGACTATGATAAGTACGTTCCTGCTGTTGAGATAACGTTTCTTGCTGTTGACACGAATTATCAACGAGAGGGCTTAGGCACTCTTATTCTTTCAAATATTATTGGTGAGTGTATTGAGCTAACCAAATGGGTCGCAGTTAAATATTTATTCTTATGGTCAGTTCCAGAGTCCATCGATTTCTATGAGCGAAATCATTTTGTAGAGACCGATATTGGCGAGACAAGAAATCAAATTGCTATGAGACTATCGATTCCATACTTTCAAACACTTGAAAATTAAAAGAGTAAATCTATCGAATGGTTTAGATAGAGATAGACTTGTCCAAACTTATAGTAATAACTATATAGTTGGATGGTGGTTACTCTATGAAACAGCAAAACAAGATAATCGTTAGGGGTCATTCCGCAAAAGAGATGCAAAATGAAATACGCACCCCAAATATGACAAAAGCTCAATTTGATATGTACAAAAAGGCAATCGAAGTGAATCGACAAGTGAAGAAAAAACATAAATAATAATATATTTACTTTTGGGGGCATCTCTTAGAGAGATTGTTCCCTTTTTCTTTTCCCCAAATCACTCATGATTTGTGTACAATAGAGGAAAAAGAAAGGAGGGAAATATATGGCGAATAGATGGGAAATTATCGATACCGAAATTACATTAAGCAGAAATTGTCCTTGTGGTAAAGGTGGTATGTACCATGTCACGAATACAGTACAAGATGATTATGGGAGAACCAAAAAGGAGAATGATGACCCACGAATGACATGTAAAGAATGTCATGAAAGATATGTTCCAAGCAGTGATGGCTGGATGAAACGTGAAGATAGGCAAATACTTTCAGAGATTGTAAAACAGCACGATAAGAAAAAGACTCAAATTCATCAGACCTTCAAAGATAATTATCTGGAACATATTATTCAATCACTTCGTTCCTTACCCACAAAGAAAGCCTTGTATGAGGTTCTAAGACACATATCTGAGATTCGTACAGCCAATACATTGGAAACGTTTCGTAAGCATTTAAACCAGTATGGCTTTGATTTTGTGATTCGAGGCATTGATGAAGTCAGAAATTTTAAAGCCTTGCTTCATCTGATAGACCATTTTGGAATAGCGCTTGATGAGAATGAAAAAGCCATGATTCAAGAGTGGGAACAAATGGATGCTGAGAGACTGGCATATTTAAAATCACACTACATAAGACCTTCACAATTTGCCTAATAAGAAAGACGAACGTTAGGATTTACATCCATTTCGTTCGTCTCTAAGGGTAGGGTATCTAATTATTTTTATTCTTCATTATCCCATGGAGCTGGCTGATGCTCTTTCTTCGCAGTAGCAGAACCGAAAACAGAATGAATGACTTGGCTTAACGTTTTACATGGAATGATTTTGATGGTTTTGAAAGCTGCTGTTGACTTTAAGGCATTGTTAGCCACATATACTTTTTTGAAGCCCATACGTTCAAGCTCTCTAATGCGCATGTCCAATGTAGGAACTTTTTTCAATTCTCCTGTCAAACCGATATCAGCAATAAATACAGTATCATTGGGAATTCCAATGTTTTTGAAAGAAGATACAATGCTCATAATCGATGCTAAGTTTGATGATTGCTCTTTTAAGCGAATACCACCTGTCGTTTTCACAACCACATTCTTATCATGTAAAAGAATTCCTGCTCTTTGCTCCATAATGCTAATTAACGTATTTACATGGTCTTTCTTTAAACATTCAGCGATTCGGCTTGGATAAGGCATGAATGTTTGTGATACAAGACTTTCTATTTCCAAAATGATAGCTCTCGAACCCTCTTTGATAACAGTCAAAGCACTACCACTTACAATGTCATTTTCCTCTCTTTGCGTCATAAAGAATTCAGAAGGATTATCAACAGGACTTAAACCTGTCTCAGTCATGAGAAAATAGCCTAGCTCCCCTGTACTTGAAAAGCGGTGCTTTGTTGAGAAAAGCTGTTTTAACTCCTCACCCTCTTCACCTTCTAAGACAAGTACCGTATCTACCAAATGTTCCAATGCTCTCAATCCAGCTAATTCATTATCTTTGGTCATCTGACCAACCATAAAAACTGCCCTTGGTCTATTTGAATCTTTTGCGATTTTTAATAATGCATTAGCACATTCCATCGTTTGAGTTGGTGAACCTGGTCTAGACGGATACTCGTCCAATACAAAGGTTTGAATACTATCAATAATGATGAGGTCAGGGTCCACTTGCTCAATACACCCCAACACATTATTCATGCTATTGTCGCTATATACCCAAACATTGTCATGAATGTTCGGCAATATCCGCTCTGCTCTTCGCTTAATTTGTGAATCGCTCTCCTCACCAGAGGCGTACAGAACCTTATAACCCTGTCTAGCCACATCATCACTGATTTGCATCAAGAGTGTAGATTTGCCTGCACCGGGAACGGCTGTGATGATTGTGAGCGAGTCCTTCACAATACCTCCACCCATCACCCGGTTAAACTCGTTATATTTCGTAGGTATTCTATCGCTATTTTGAGAAACGGCATCTGTTAGACGTTTAACAGAAACATTTTTCTTAGTTGTAATCGTCTTTTGAAGATTTGCCCCACCAACGTCTTCCTCTTCAAGGGTGTTCCATTCACGACAGCTGCTACATGAACCTTGCCATTTTGGATGTTCATGACCGCAACTGGTACATCTATATACGGTTTTCTTTTTCATTCAGATTTCCTCTTCTCTAAAACAATTTTAATCATATAAATCTTCGAACTCTTCCATCAATTTCTCTAAATTCTTTCCATTAGAATCATTGATTTGTTTTATATCTTCATTATGGTCGAATTCCTGACCGTTCTCCCTTTCAACAAGATACAATCCTGTTGAGTTCAATGCGCTAATTAACTGTTCCTCTTGCTTGATATCCAATGCTAACTTGTATGATTTATTTTCATTAAAGAGCTTTTCGTTTCTTTCGCTCAATTCTTTATTTTTTAATTTCAACTCATCTAATTTAGTGGAAATTTGCTTTACTTTTAACTCAGCATCCACTGTTCTATCATACAACTTTTTATGCATCTCCTGCATGTTTGTTAGCATGGTGAGTAATCTTTGCGGATTGCCCCCATGAGTTTTCACAAACTCACGAACATTAAGCGTTGAGAAAGAGCTATTATCCGCAACATACTCGATATCTTTTTTTCTCAATTTATTGTTGTATTCATTCACCTTGGCTTTAACTTCTTCATTGCGTCCAAAGTGATAATATTCAATACCACCGATTTCAAGCTCTTCTTGCGCAAACTTCGCCAAAGTGGTAAAGGTTAATTTTCCATTTTCTTTCTTGTCTGACTGAAAATACTTATGAATAATAGCGAGTAATTCTTTCGTTGTAAACAATTTAGGCTTTGCCATACATATGAATCCTCCTTGATGCCAAAATCCTTAGATGAAATATTTGCTCATCATAACTGCATTTTGGTTGGCTATCGTTTTAATGATATTGATTTTTAATCCATAATCCTCATTGAAATTTTTAATTTTGTCATATTGTTTGACCATATCTTTCAAAGCTTCGACTTGTACATTAATCTTCTGTTCGTTATCTCGTACAGACTGGATGATTGATTTTTGTGCCTCGGTTTGGCTAGGGACAAAATATGGACAGTAATCACAGTGATTATCAGCCTGCATACAATCCTCATATTCTTTTTGCTTAGAACGGCAATATCCCCCTGAAATAGGTATATTAGAACTATCATTCTGCCAATTGTCAGAATCAAAAACTTGTCTAAACACCAATTCACTAGTTCTGCTTTTTGCTGTATGAATAATCTTAATATCCTGCTTGGACATTTCTCTTTTCTGCATTTTTCTAGCCATATTGTACGTATAGCATTTTACATATTTATCAAGATGCGAGTAGTAATGATAGGAGCTTTTAATACTTGCATGTCCACTAATCGATTTCATTATGAGCGGTTCAACATCATTTAAAGCCATATTAATAAAAGCGAAGTGTCGTGTATCCATAATATTAACGTACTCTAATTGATAGGGCTTAATAGATTCATCTGTTCCTTTTAAAATAAGTTCATAATTGAATGTTTTCACAAGAATGTCCTGATAAAAGTTTTTCAACAAGGTGTTTAAATTTCCTGGGGTAAAATAATCCAAGAAATCAGATAATTTTATTGCTATTTTGCTAAAATTCTGATGTTTATGATAGGCACGATGGGAAAAAAGAAATCTTCTTCTTTGAGTAACTGTATTAACACCATAATAAAATTGCGGCTGAAAATCGTAATCATCGACTAAATCTCTATACTCTTGAATTAATGTATAAAGGTCCTTATTGATTTCAATTGGATGAATGTAATAATCCTCATCAATTTTATGACGTATAGGTGGACGATTTTGCTGATTCCCTTTTAGTTTTGTTCTCCTTAATTTTAAATAATATCTTCCATCAATAATTTCCAAGCAATCATATGGAATAATGGTTAACTCTGTGGTACGAACAGGAATAATAGTTGAAATCGCCCACCATAACTTTATGGGATAATATTTTTCCTTATCTTCAGAAGAACAAGTGTCCCAAAATTGGTCTAATACATAATCTAATTCAAACATACTTTCAAAGGTAGAAAGGTCTCGCTGATTTAATGCTCCTTGTTTTTCCAAACGATAAACATTATATGTTTCTTTTTGATGATAAAGTAATGTCATGATATCTTCATTATCAAATGACATAAACTCTAAGAATTCAATTAATAAATGCACATATTCAAAGTAGTTGGAATCCTTTGTTATTTTTTTTGATGCCAACACCTTATATTTCGAGGGTTGCAGAAAATTTGTCTGTTCAATACACTTCTTAATTAATAATAAAGCACTATATACCGTAGTCAGCGAAAATTCTTGTATCTTGTAAAGAACATAACCTTTTAAAGCATTGGTCATATCCTCCAACGATAAAGTTAATCCTTCGACTTTACTTCTGTTGTATAGAAGTTCATCGAATTGAAACGAAAGCCGCTTAATCACCTTTTCATTATAAAAGGACCAAATGTTATCATTAAAAAACTCATTCTGAATGAATCCATCTTTCTTTTTATCTTCAAATAATTCAATCAATTCATTTATATCAATAGATTGAAACTCTTTAAATGCTACTACACTAATATCTAAGTCTTTTATTTTTTGTTGTACTATCATATCTAACCTCCACCAAGTTGCAATTGATTTTCTTTTTGTAACTGCTTTATCTCCTCACCTGGCACCTTAACGAACGCTCGAACTCTTTCTTTTCCAAAATAATTAACTGCCTCTTGCAAAACAGGTAAGTATACATAAAACAATGTATAGGTGAATCTTTGTTTGTCAAATTCATGCTCTGCCTGTTTTAATTGGAGCAGCAGTTCTTTAAAACGCTTATTAAATTCGATTAGGAAATACATCTCATTAAGTGCATACTCACAACCAATACAATGTTCTCGAACAGGATAAGCGCATGATGACCGATTGATTGTTTTTAAAAGACACTGAGAATACTCCATCTTGGAGGGATAATCACCAACAGATAGCTTTTTTAGCACTTCTTTAATACCATCTTTATGAGCCACCATAAGCTCTCTCATAACTTCTGTTGCTCTATTTTGATACTGACCAATTCCTCTAACCATAGTATCTATCTGAAAGGATTTAAGCCCAAAGAAATCCTTTATAATGGCTGTCTGCTCTTCCCAACTAAGAAGTGCATAAGGTACAGCTTCATCGTCTCCATCTCTAATGACCTGTGCCAATAAATGTGAAATAAATCCGAAGCTACCACGTTCCGTTAGGGCATGAGTAATGTTTCCAACATCATTATCCTTATTAATACTTTCTAAATAAACCTCAGTCGTTCTTGCAAAACCATTCTTTTTACTTATAGCATGTGAACGAATAAAGGAACTTATATTATATCCATTTCCCCATTTGTTCTCTGAACTAACAATTTGGGCATAGTTCATATAAGTTTTAGTTGCTCTATTATTTAAAAAAGTCTCTTCCCCAAATATATTCTCGTATTCTTCACCAAAAAAAACGACATGAGTATCACGCTTTGTTATTCTTGCGGTCATTAGCGTTGAGGTATTTACATTTCGATAATTTAACTTCTCCATCTTTTTACGGTGGGACTGACAAAGTGCAATCAGTAATCCTATTGTATAGATGTAACTCTCTTCTATAACAATTTTTAAATCAGGAGTTGTCATATTTTTTCTTGTTTTTTTCGGCTTGACTCCAAACGTTTTAATATAACTAATCGTAAAATTTACTATTCGTTGAGCCATTTCTTCTGTGAATTTACCTTGTGATATCAAATCAAAGGTTTCATCTTCATCTAAGCCTAATATATCTTTGAGGCTTGGTTCAGGTAGATTTAAAATATCCTCCTGTCGCCAACCACAAACATAATGCATTGCACAATAGAGCCAAACCATGGCGTTTATTCTGTTTTCTATTGCTTTGGGTAACAATTTCTCATGCTCTGTAAATAATAAATAGGCAAAATCAAGCCATTGATGTAATGTGTACGCTTCATTGGTTTGTTCTTCACTCTCACCATCTAGCTTAAATGATTCTTTATAGGTAGTAGGATATCGCTCTCTACAATAATCAAGAAAAAAACTAAATTCTCGTTTAGCCACCTTTTGAGGGATATTTTTCATTAAAATGATTAGTTCATCCATCGTATAGCTCATAATCTCTTTTGTGAGTGTAGGAATGATTGCTCCATAAACATTAACTAAATTGGTATACACATATTTATGACCATTTGCATCAAGACGCTTTTGAATAAATGAATCAAACGCCTCCAATGTCTTAATCACTTTTACATTGGGTCTTATTTCTTCTACTTCAATATAGAATTGGTCATAGCGGCTTGTTATGTTCGTAAGTTTATTTTTATTTTGAAAATATTCCTCAAACTTTATAAGTTCAGATTTGTACACCCTACTACTTTGGAATAATGGATATGCTCCTTGTGGAATAAATTGAATGTCTAATGATTTCATTAAACGTGCAAAGGTAGTTGTAGGTATATCAAACATCTCTTGAATATCTGCTGTTACAACAGTTTCATCCAATATTTTTTTCAACACGTCTACTTTGGTTTTTTCAATATAGACTTTGCCTGATACAGTTATGGAACCAGCATATTTAGCTATACTTTCATAATTCGTTATTCGAAACATATCTTTTATGTTTTGAGTAGTATAATAATCATCAGGATTAAATACCCTAACGTTTTCGAAGTGCTTTTCATACTTTTTAAAATCATCCTTTTGAATATATATCTCTGAATGACTTTTATTCGTTAGCCATTGGATTTCTTGTTCTTTACAAACACCTATCATATATCTCAATAAAGAATCCAAGCTTCTCATTAATGTTGGGGTTCTTTCTTTGGTATACTCTTCTAAGAAGCTAAAATCGAAGACGTTATTTTTATCAGCATCAGATAAATACAAAATTTGACCCTTGTGTTTATCTATTCTTTGCTGAAATTTACTTCGCCTGCCGCGTTGTGTTTCCCCTTGTTGACTTAGTTTCTTTTTAGTAACTTTGGATTTGAAATTATTTAGAAGAAGGTTACACAACTCATCAAAATCTTCTTTTCGCAATCGAGTGTCTTTCCCATGCAGTGGATTAGGAAAGATTTCGAACTTCTTCATATAGTTCATCACACTATGTTGACTTATATCAGCCAGTTGTTCTTCTTTGCGAACTAATTGAACAACCTCCTGAAATCCATATGTGGATTCTATGAATTCCACTAATTTATCTACGTCTGATTTGTAGATGCTTAACTTATCATTTCCATTTACTCTTACTTGTCCTGTGGATATTAATGACTTTAATTTACTTTCACTTATTTTTAAGATTCGACAAACGTCTTCCTTACTACATATTTGATTGTCTTTATTCAATTTCGTCTGCCTCCCTTAGTAGCTCGTATTTCACTGAATACACTCTTTTGAATTTCCAATATTCTTTCGTCTATAATTGGGTCTGATGATATATAACGAATAGCTGAATCTAATGAACTATCTCCTCGCCAATATGCCAATTCCACTGGGCTTTTAAGTTTGTCCTTGTCCAATCTACCCAAAAATTGCGTAAAGAAATGCCTTAATACATGTGTTCCTACCCTACCCGACATAAGCAATTTAGCTTGGCTTGTACTTTTAAAATCCCCACGACTACTTAAACGTTCAATAACGATTTTTATAATTTTTTTGAAAAATTCTTCATAACTACTATCTAACATGGCTTCGTTATTACGATTAAGAAATATTGCTCCTAATGGATTGTCAATACCTTTTATAAGTTTCATATGGTCTTCCCATACAGTTTGAAAAACATTCAAGAATACAGGATGAATAGGTTGAATTCTTGGCTTCTTTATTCCTCCAACATGTTTCCCGTCCATTCTCAGTTGCACCTTGAATCTCAAATCTATGGTGAACCAACCAAGTTCGTTTACAAATGACGAATAGTTTGTATTAAAACGTGAGACGTTACAAACCTCGCCTCTTCTTAGACCTCCAAAAGCTTGCAGACATATTGCTAATTTTAAATGTGGGTAATAATCATCACATACATCTAAAATTTCTTGAAATACTTCCGATGGTAGATGTTTTATTCTTTGTGGTGGTATATACATTGTTTCAAAGTATTTAAATATGTTGTCCACATAATATTCAACCGTATTTTGCTTAACATAAGTCTTTAATACAAAGTCGTTGCTTGTTAGAAACTTCATATCTAATTGTTTGAACAAGTGGTGATAGAATCTTGTCAGAGTTCTAGCAGCTTTATCCACAGTTTCTTTTGTCTTTTTCTTATTTCCTATTCTTCCTTGCATATACTCTCTCAAAAAGAGATTGCCATGTTCTTTCTCTAACTCAGTAATATCCTTCATCTGAAAGTTTTCGTACTGTTCAAGCATTACGAAATTTAGAAAACGTACAATTATTTTGGCATGGTACTCTAATGTTTCTATCCTGTTAGAAATTAATTCATGAAAGAAATATGAGCTATATCCGCTCACTTTTATCTTCTTGTTATTCTGATTCGCTAATACAATGAACATAAAGTGACGTTCCATGCCCTCATCTTCTATGATGGTTAGACGCTTCCATTCAAATCTGAGGTTTTTTATCTTTTCTCCCCAGTTATCTTCCTTGACTACTCTTAGTTTATATCCCTTTTGATTGATTGTTTTTCTTGGTTCTCGCACCCAAGCACCCCCTCATAAATCGTCTAAATCTATTCATCATATATACCCACTTTAATCATAACGTTTAAGAATATAAGCATATACTTATATAATATACGATTGGATTATATGCCAAATAACCCTATCTGTCAAAACTTGTAGGGTGGTATCGAAACTCGACATATCGTTTATTTAATTGTTTATCAATATTGGGTTCTTGACCGCACGCAGCAAACGGTATGTATGATGACGCTCGCCTTCAAAATACAATACGCTGTCTACCATATGCTCAAGCAAGCGCGGGCCTGCTATTGCTCCTTCCTTCGTTACATGGCCGACGAGCACCGTTGCAATGCCTTTGATTTTGGCCGTGCGCATGAAATGCGCCGTACATTCTCTAACCTGTGATACACTGCCCGGAGCAGATTGCACATTGGGATCATACACAGTCTGAATGGAATCGATAACGAGAAAATCCGGCTCCAAACTTTCTATCGCCTCATTAATGTGCTCCATATTTGTCTCGCATAGTACAAATAATGATTCAATTAGAGCACCTAGACGATCGGCGCGCATCCTTGTTTGCCGAACAGATTCCTCACCGGAGATATATAGCACCTTTAAGCCTTTGCTTGCCAGCGCATAAGAAGTTTGCAGCAGCAGCGTAGATTTTCCAATGCCAGGGTCTCCTCCGACAAGAATAAGCGAGCCTGGAACGACGCCTCCGCCCAGTACACGGTTAAGCTCGGTCATCGACGTTTCTATTCTCGGCTCCTGCTCATTATTTATATGTATGATCGATTTCGGCTTTTCTTTCGTATGAATCGACGATAAGCCGATACCCTTAGTTTTGACCACAGTTTCTTTTTCTTCTACCATCGTATTCCACTCATGGCAGCCTGGGCATTTTCCATACCATTTAGGTGATTCTGTGCCACACTCCGTACATACGAACTTTAATTTAACCTTAGCCATTACGATCTCCTTCTCATCAATCTTACTTTAACTCAAACTTAAAGGGTTATTTATTCTTACCCATCATAATTTCTTGTCAATAACAACATCTTATTTGTAACATTAATAAATTTTTAGAATTAAAAAAATTGTACCATTATATAGCCAGAGTATAAAGAAATTTTACAAAGTTCTGCAATTTCTAGGAGAATACGACTGAATCCTGCATTTTTATTTGCTTTCTAATAGCAAAAAACTGTCCAGCCGCACTATGGCAAACTGGACAGTTCTTCTGATAGCTGCTTATTTATTTTGCTGGCTGTTCCTCACTTGCAGGCTTACTTTCCACTGCTTCATCCGGTCTCACAATAACCAAAGCTCCATCCTTCTCATCAATAATAAAGGTATCGCCTTTTTTAATAAGACCTAGCAGCAAGTCCTCGGAGATACGATCCTCAATATGCTTCTGGATAGCTCTGCGAAGCGGTCTTGCTCCATATTGCGGATCAAAGCCTTCCTTGGCCAAAAAGTTTTTGGCTGATTCGGTAAGCGTGAACTCCACATTTTGCTCCTTGAGTCGCTTGCGCAGCTCATCTGCCATAAGCGACACGATCTGAGCAATATGCTCCTGGCCTAGAGAATGGAATACGATCGTTTCATCGATACGGTTCAAAAACTCTGGACGGAAGCTCTTTTTCAGCTCAGCCATAACTTTATCCTTCATGACGGAGAAATCATGGCCCGCATCCTGCACAGCTGTAAAGCCGAGCGAGGAGTTGCGCTTGATTTGTTCCGCACCAACGTTGGAAGTCATAATAATCAGCGTATTGCGGAAGTCAACTACACGGCCTTTGGAATCCGTCAAGCGGCCATCCTCTAGCACTTGCAGCAATATATTAAACACTTCCGGATGTGCTTTTTCAATTTCGTCCAATAGGACAACGGAGTAAGGCTTGCGTCTTACTTTTTCAGTCAGCTGACCGCCTTCCTCATAACCGACATATCCTGGAGGCGCTCCTACTAGACGGGAAGTCGAATGCTTCTCCATATACTCCGACATATCGATCCGGATTACCGCATTCTCATCGCCGAACATCGCTTCTGCTAGCGCGCGTGCCAGCTCTGTTTTACCTACGCCAGTTGGTCCAAGGAAGATAAAAGAACCGATCGGGCGCTTAGGGTCTTTCAGCCCTGCTCTAGCTCTGCGGATAGCCCGGGATACCGATTTAACCGCCTCTTCTTGACCAATTACGCGATCATGAAGAATGGACTCCATCTTCAGCAAGCGCTCCGTTTCTTCCTCAGCCATTTTGCTGACAGGAATACCCGTCCAGTTCGCTACTACTTGAGCGATATCCTCAGGAGTAACCTCGGAATCAGTACGTCCCTGCTTTTCCTTCCATTCATTTTTCGTCGTATCCAATTCCTCACGGATTTTTTGCTCTGTATCTCGCAAAGCAGCCGCTTTCTCAAACTCCTGGCTTTGCACCGCTGCATCCTTTTCCTTGCGAATATCTTCAAGACGATTTTCAAGCTCTTTCAAATTTGGCGGTACAGTGTAAGTTTGCAAGCGTACCTTCGAGCTTGCTTCATCAATAAGATCGATTGCTTTGTCCGGCAAGAAACGATCTGTAATATAACGATCCGACAGCTTAACCGCCTGCACAATCGCTTCATCTGTAATTTTCACGCGATGATGCGCTTCGTAACGGTCACGGAGACCATGCAAAATTAGAATGGCTTCTTCTGGAGACGGCTGATCTACCGTAATTGGCTGGAAGCGGCGTTCAAGCGCTGCATCCTTTTCAATGTACTTGCGGTATTCATCCAGTGTTGTCGCACCAATACATTGCAGCTCGCCGCGAGCAAGCGCGGGCTTCAATATATTGGAGGCATCAATCGCGCCTTCCGCGCCGCCAGCTCCAATCAGTGTATGAAGCTCATCGATAAATAGAATGACGTTGCCAGCCTGACGAATTTCATCCATTATTTTTTTAAGGCGATCCTCAAACTCGCCACGATATTTAGTCCCTGCTACGACAGAGCCCATATCCAGCGTCATTACACGCTTATCGCGCAATGTTTCTGGAATTTCATTATCGATAATTTTCTGAGCCAGCCCTTCGGCAACTGCTGTCTTACCAACACCAGGCTCTCCAATCAATACCGGATTGTTTTTTGTTCTACGGCTCAGAACCTGTATAACACGCTCAATTTCCTTACTGCGGCCAATGACAGGGTCAAGGTTGCCTTCTCTCGCATAAGCCGTTAGATCCCTTGCCAGGCCATCCAGAGTAGGCGTGCTCATATTCGTCTGTGTGCTGTGATTGCTGGATACAGCTTCGCTGCTGCCGAGCAGCTGAAGCACCTGCTGGCGAGCTTTATTAAGGCTTATGCCCAAATTATTAAGTACGCGTGCTGCAACTCCTTCACCCTCACGAATCAAGCCAAGCAAAATATGCTCTGTGCCTACATACGTATGACCCAGTTTGCGAGCTTCATCCATCGACAGCTCAATTACTTTCTTCGCACGCGGGGTATAAGCAATGCTGTTCGGCTGCTCTTGACCGCGCCCAATAAGCGCTTCTACTTCATCCTGAATTTTTTCAAGACCTAAACCAAGTCCGATTAAAGCTTTTGCAGCAATACCTTCTCCTTCGCGAATCAAGCCAAGCAAAATATGCTCTGTACCTATATTATTATGACCTAGCCTTACCGCCTCTTCCTGAGCCAAGGCTAATACCTTTTGTGCACGTTCAGTAAATCGTCCAAACATCATATTACAGCACCTCCATCATGAAATTTATTGCCTATTTGATTTCTTATAAGCTCAGCTCTTCTAACATCGCGCTGCTCTGGGCTCAGCTTTTCATTAAACGTTTTTTGAAGAAAGCCCGGCTGCGTCATAACAAGCAATTCATTAAGCGACTGCGATGAAATGCCCGTCAGAATGCCGACATCAGCACCAAGTCTTACATCAGATAATCGCTGCGCCGCTTCCTTGGAATCCATTATAGATGCGAAGGACAGGATGCCGTAAGATCTTCTTACTCTGTCTGCGATTCTTAAAGGTGATTCCTCCAACAAACGTCTGCGAGCAGCTTTCTCATGTTCAATAATTTGTCTTGCAACATTGTGCAAATTATCTATAATTTCTTCCTCGGATTGTCCAAGCGTTATTTGGTTCGATATTTGAAACAGATTGCCGAGCGCTTCGCTGCCTTCGCCATAAAGACCTCTTACTGCAAGCCCTACCTGGGTGACAGCAGTTAAAATACGATTAATTTGCTGTGTAAGCACGAGTGCAGGCAAATGCATCATAACTGAAGCCCTAAGGCCTGTTCCTACATTAGTTGGACATGTGGTCAAATAGCCTCTCTGCTCGTCAAATGCATAATCGACAACCTCTTCAAAAGCATCATCGAGCTTGCTGGCCAGCTGCCAAGCCTCTTGAATTTGAAAGCCGGGATACATACACTGTATGCGCAAATGATCCTCTTCATTAATCATCAGGCTAATCGATTCATTTTCGCTTAAAAGAACGGCGCCAGCCCGCGATTCACTAGCCAAGTTTGGGCTAATAAGATGCTTTTCAACAAGCACTCTTTTATCCAGCTCGCTTAAATCGGTTAGCAGCAGTTGTTCAAACTGGCCAAATTCCGCCAAAGGCTCTGATTCGCCTGCTTCCATTAGTTTATTGAGCACTGCCACCGCCTGCTGATTAGCTGCCAGCATCGGAAAAGGCTGATCGCTTAAATTTCTGGCAAGGCGAACCCTGCTGCTAATGACAATTTCAGATTCAGGACCAGCATCCTTCATCCAATCGCTAAGTGCATGCTCAGTAAAACGCTGCTTCGTCAACAGACTCACTCCTTTCATAAACTACATCGCTTTATTCGCTGCAAGAAGTTACAATCTTGCAGTTATGGCAGACTATTGTTTATTACTCGTTATTTTTCATTAACCTGGCGTTCTAATTCACGTATGCGATCACGCAAATGAGCGGCTTCTTCAAATTCTTCATGCTCAATATGGGTATGCATATCTTTACGCAGCTGTTCAATTTCTCTCAAGCATTGAATACGGCCACCGGAGCGCTTGGGTATTTTGCCGCTATGCGCAATATTTCCATGCACTCTTTTAAGTAGCGGATCCAATCGTTCTGCAAACTTCTTATAGCAAGAGCTGCAGCCAAAACGGCCTATTTTACTAAACTGCGTATACGTTAACCCGCACTCCTCACAGCGAATCGATTGTTCTTCTACGCCTTTGAGTGAGTTGGATTTTCCTAACTGATCAAAATCAAGCAGTCCAGATAACAAGCTATGAATAGAGAAGCTGTTTGGCACACCGATATTAGCTTCCCCTTTATCTCTTGCACAGCTCTCACAAATGTGAAATTCTGTTTTTACTCCGTTGACAATTTTAGTGAAATGAAGCGTAGCTGGCTTATTGCCGCATTCTTGACAGAGCATGCCTGATTCCTCCCTTCACTTTCCTGAAGAAAAAAAATATTTGTACAGGTAATTCGTGAATTCTTACTTCACAAGCAAAGAAATAAGCATCGCGCGCAGCAGTCTTGCTCTTACTTCGTCACGCATAGGCAGTATTAAGCCAATCGTATCCCGCTGAATCGCAGCACGAAGCAAATTAGCTTCCCCCTTAGTGACCATTTCAGCCTCCTCCAGCTGATAAATAAGGCCTTCCGCGCTGTTCTGGTCAAGGCTGCTGCCGATCGTTTTCTCAATATGATAAGAAATCATCTTGAGTGCTGGCAGCTCTACGCGCTGAATACGGATATAGCCTCCGCCGCCGCGCTTGCTCTCCACCATATAACCCTTCTCTAATGTAAAACGTGTACTAATCACATAATTAATCTGAGATGGAACGCAGGAAAACCTGTCTGCCAGCTCATTCCGTTGAATTTCCACTGCTCCTTCATTGCTCAGATCCAGTCTATGCTTTAAATACTGTTCAATGAGATCGGAAATATTCCGCAAAGGCACCAACCCCCTGAATAGCTTCATAATAGTAATAACACTTACTTGATCAAATAAATCAGCTTTTTATTGACTTTGACTTTCTTTGATCTTAATAATTATTATACGCTTTTCAAATGAGATTTCAAGAGTATACATGAAATTTTCTGAAAATTTAGTTAAGTGGATCCAAATAGAGCGACAGCACTAAATAAACATTTTGCATACACTTGAAACACATGGCATCTATAAAGTAGTTTGTTATTTTTTCAGCAAGTTTATACCGTTCGCTTGTCCTTCCTGGTCATAACAAGGGTCGAATTTATCAATCCTCTAAAAAGGAAAAAGCCACAACACTTATTCTTTGTTAAATGTTTGAACAACATTCCAAGAATAAAGCTATGGCTAAATAAGTTTAAATATGTGATGCGAATTTTGACATTTTGGACAATAAACGTTGCGATTTTGATGCTTTCAGCTTACCCGCGATTCATGACGATCAGCTTGAGTTCCGTCATTTCCTCAACTGCATACTTAATCCCTTCACGTCCAGTGCCGCTTTCTTTGACACCGCCGTACGGCATATGATCAACTCTGAATGTTGGAATATCATTAATCATAACGCCGCCTACCTGAAGCTCATCTGCAGCTTGAAGGGCAGTATGGATATCGTTGGTATAAATGCCTGCCTGCAGTCCATATTGCGAATCATTAACAAGCTTGATCGCTTCATGAATGGAAGATACTTTGTTAATAACGACGACAGGCGCAAATATCTCCTGACAGGAAATTTTCAAATGCGCAGCAGCCTCTAAAACAATTGTCGGAGCAAGTATACCGTTATCAATATGTCCGCCTGCCGCTATCCAAGCTCCTTCCTGCTTTGCTTCATCCAGCCACTCCAGCACGCGCTCGCATTCCTTCTTCGCAATTAATGCCGATACATCTGTGTCAGAATCAAGCGGATTACCCATTTTAAGCTGCATTGTTTGCTCCTTAAATTGCTCCACAAACTGCTCATATATTTGCTCATGAACATAAATGCGCTGCAAAGAAATACATACCTGTCCTTGATTTGAAAATGCGCCCATTACACAACGGTTAATCATTTTATTAATATGAACTCCCTGATCCACAATTAATGCAGAATTGGAACCAAGCTCGAGCGTAACACGCTTTAAGCCTGCTTGTGAACGAATTCTCATGCCAACCTCCGGGCTGCCGGTAAAAGTAATCATCGACACTCTATCGTCTGCAACAAGAGCATTACCTGCTATACTTCCAGGTCCGGTAACAACATTTAATATCCCTTTTGGCAAGCCTGCTTCCTCGAACAGCTCCGCAATAAAATACGCAGAAAGCGGCGTTTGCGAGGCTGGCTTCAACACAATCGTATTACCAGCAGCAATCGCAGGGCCAACCTTGTGGGCAACTAAATTAAATGGGAAGTTGAATGGCGTAATCGCGCCTATTACGCCTATTGGCTTCTTTACCGTATAAGCGATTCTCCCCTCGCCTCCAGGAGCAGCATCCATCGGAATTGTCTCCCCGTATATTCGTTTTGCTTCTTCAGCAGCAAACTTATACGTTTGCACCGTCCGATCTATTTCGCCTAGAGCAATTTTCAGTGGCTTTGCGGCTTCTAACGCTATTATTCTTGCCGCTTCATCTTTTCGTTCATTTAATCGAATTGCTACTTTTTCCAAAATGTCGGCACGCTTGTGCGCCGGCATCTTGGCAGCTGCGTCAGCAGCTCTATAGGCTGCTGCGATAGCTGCATCCAGCTCAATTTGATCAGCTGAGGGTACGTGAGCTATTACTTCCTGCGAGAACGGTGATTTTAATTCTATATACTGCTTTGCTTCCACCCATTGCCCATCTATAAATAAATGCTTTTGCATAATTATTCCTCCTTGCGAAACGTTAAATCGTTAACAAACTAATCCACCCACTGCGAACCATTATCCATATAACAACATCGCCTGTTTACGGCAAATAACGGAAGGCGTGAGAGAGTGAGATCATGTCACTTCTTTTACAACCAATATAATTGTGACAGCTTATTCGCAGCTTGACAACATCTTGGCTACTTTCAAATTTTAACGAAGCTGAGGGGTGTCGATTAATTACGGATAGGGCAACAAGCAATAGGAAGGGGTGGCCCTGCGATCAAGATTGGGATTCCGACCGCTGTTGTAGTCCAATTTTTTGATGAAATAACCCCTGTAAAGGATAAAATTAGCCTACAAAGGCGGACGCTGCCGCTTCTCCATTCCCAATCTTGCTCTTCGTTCCCTTTTTTTTTTCCTTGCCAATCGTTGCTCACAAATAATCGACCTATAGAGCGCTATCTATGAAATAATTACCGTTTGGAGCACCTTTTCCCCTTCGCAAAGCTGCTGCGATGCGTTCGCACATTAGCTTTTAGCTGCCCATGGGTGCTGATGTGTGCTACGCTAAGCATGGACAGCCAGAGATGCCGGCCGACGGACGACTAACAGGATTTTATGTATTTAGATTTACTTTCAGGCGATTTTTACAATCTAAAGGGATTTTATGTCCTTAGATTGCCCATATTTCGCCTAAAGCTAGCATTTCAGCCAAACTAACGACATATTTTCAGGCTGTTGAAAAAGCTCTACAGCCCGCTTAATAGTCTGAATAACGGACCTAGAGCGGAACTCGGGATGCTTTCATTTTTTAACGAATCCTGAATACGCTATTTCGCATAAAATGCCTCTTTTGAAATTCTAATGCATCACAGAGACGCTATCTGTGAACAAATGGTCATTTTGGCAGCGTTTTATACCCAATAAGCACACTACGATTCGTTACATTTTTAAAACCAGCTTTTTCGGTGTAATAACGCTACTAGGATTCGTTAGAGTTTCCAAACTACTTTTTCTACAGCCTGGGGAAACCCATTAGCTTGTTTGAGTAGTAGGGTTTCTGCAATATTAATCAAACGTAAATGGGGAGCACAACTTAGGTACATCATCTACCCGCTAACATCATGATCCGTGCTTTTATCATGATTCGTACC
>NZ_JBOZWO010000021.1:0-106883 GCF_050864975.1 Paenibacillus sp. GXUN7292
TCACATTTACGATTTATTGGTTTTTAATCGCACAAAGCCCTCATCTATTCCACTTAGATGAGGGCTTTCTCGTTACCCGACCAGCGCTATGATCATCTTCACTGCTTCAGCTCGGGTCGCAAAGGCTGCCGGATCGAAACGCCCATCCTGCTTGCCTTGAATGATGCCTGCCTCATAAGCGGCAAACACAAATGGTTTCGCCCAATCGGCAATTTCACCTGCATCCTGGAATGGCAATACTGCATCCTGTTTAAGCTTAAGTTCAAGTGCTTTAACTAGCATTACCACAGCTTCTGTCCTGGTGACTGGCTGTTCAGCGCGGAATGTCCCATCCGGATAGCCAGTTATAATCCCTGCTTGAACGACTTGTGCCACGGAAGACAATGACCATTGCGGTATTTCGGCACTATCCTTAAATGATAGCGGAGTGGACGCTTCACCTAATTGCAACGCACGAGCAAGCATAACTGCAAATTCAGCGCGGGAAACTTCGCGGCCCGGCTTAAAGGTGCCATTTGTATAGCCCGATATAATCTTAAGTTTGGATGCTTGGCGAATGACATCAGCTGCCCAATGGTTATCCGGTACATCCTTATAACTCACCGCGGAATCCGGATTAGATGATTCTTCCGGATTACCTGAATCCGGCTTCTCCGTAGGGGCTGGTTCAGTCGGTGTCGGAGTAGGTGTCGGTCCCGGATTATTAGTCGGATTAGGATTGCTCTTCGGGACGACCTCTACGTTATCCAGCACATAACGACCATCATCATTTCTGCCTGAAATCGCTAGGTCCACTGCAGGCAAGCCAGTATCCGGGTCCACGATTGCAACGGCAAGCTGGTAAATACCTGGCTGCAAGTTTGCTGGAATGGCCAAATTGCTTGTAAGCGAAGTTTTTCCAGGCAACCATGTACGTAAATCAGCATTAGACGCGGTTGCGGCAACGACTGCTCCATTACTGTCCAGCAACGATAGTTCCAAAGGATAAGCATAGTAGATCGGCGCCACCCCTCTGTTATTCCACTTCATCGCTACAGAAGCAGTGCTTCCGGCAGCGGCCTTAGGTTCATGAGCAACAGATTCCAATACGTACCGATACCCCATCGTTTTGAGTACAGTATTCATATTCAATTGCTGAGGGGCCCCTGCTGCAATAGTTGCTCCCGTCGCTGGACCAATCCAGCTATTGTGGCTTTCCTTAATTTGTCGCAATGTTTCTAGGAACGATGCATCCGATAAATGCTGTTGCGGATTTCCGTAGCTAAATTCACCGCCTGAATAATTGTATTTCCAGAAGTCCGGCATAGCAGAAGCTGCACTGCCCTCACCATTTTTAATCCAGTCCAGCCATTCGTCAGTATTCGGCTTTGTGCCCATCATATCGTTAAACAAGCCAAGACGCTCATCTTTGGCAATTTCAAACGGTCTTCTCATACCGATAAGCTTATTGCTGAAGTTGTCTATATAATGCTGTACATATTGATCTGTTATTGATGCAGGAGGAAACGGATCTGTAACCGCGCTGTTAGTATGCCATTCTCCCCAATGTCCAAGGCTTCCAAGCGCAACATAAGCAAGCCGCGGATCATTATTATAGCGGTCAGCAACCGCCTCAATCAGTCGTTCATGTTCGGCAATTAGAGTCGTGTTACTGTAATTTGGACTAAAGCCTGCATTGCCTCCGTCATTGTAATTGGTTCCGTCTCCGCCTATTGCTGTATACAGCCAATCTGGAATATCTCTATGCGGGGAACCCAAAGGGTAGTCCATTACAATGCGCAGCACCAGCTTCACGTCACGGTCAGCCCAATAATCGAACTTATATTTTTGCTCAAAAGCATCCCATGCAAATTGATTTTTAACTGGCTCGAGCTCTCTCCAGGTTGTATAAACATATACAAGTTTATGCGGCTGCGAATAAGGTCCATTAATCGCCAGCGGAGCCCAACCCATTAAAGGATTATTCAACACCTTATAATGTTCCTCCGGATAGTAGGCGTTAGGAATGGCAGAACGCTGTACGATTTCATTTACTGTCAGCATGTCTGGCGAGCCGGCTGGCAGATGGAGCACCCCATTACCGACATAGCCTATTCTCATAGGGCCGGGTCCAGTTTTACCGATTTGGCTTAAATTCAAGGAAACCTCCATTGAATCAGCATTAAACCCGCTATATACATCGCCGTCCAGCTCCCAGCTTGAACTGGCACCTGTTCCGGTATATTTATACAATTGGCCCCGCTCAATTTTGTAATCAATCCCTGAGCCGCTCCATGTCGGATGATTAAATCCGGTTGCACTGTTGTTATCACTGTCTATAAAGTAGACACCATCCAGAGTTGGCTTAAGGGTCTCCACCAGCATATACAGCTTTTTATGATCCTGTACAGCGCGAAGCGTCATTTCAGAAGGAGATGCCTTAGCAACAAAGCCAATGTTGTCCCAGTCACTCCCTAATCCATCAAGAACAAATGCTGTTGACGGCATATTATATTGCGTAAACAGTTCATCGCTAGTCTCCGGCAAAAATACAGCTTGAGCTCCGCCATTATAAAAGGAGATTGCACCTATCCTGATCTTCTGTTCCGATGTAATTCCTAGATTGCTCAAAGGAATCTTATATTCCATAATCGTCTCATTATCCGGTCCATTATTCACGGTTTTACCGAAGCCTACCAACTGCCCGAGAGGGTTCCAATCATAGCTGACCCGTCCCTTGCTGGCGAATAAATCTTTAACTTCGATTAAATACTCTGCCCCCAGATTCCCCCATCCGAAAGCAAAGCAGCCCGTGGAAGCATCATAATCCGTATCGAGAAAAATATCGGTCCATGCGTCTGGAATAAGACCTTCGAGCATGATATATACATTCTGGCTGTCACGTGTGGCATATAACCGTGATTTCCCATCTGCTGAAACAATTGCAGGAGCAATGCCAGCCCAGTCAGCAGCTGAGCCGTCCGCATCGATTTGCAAAGTTCCCGTACCGATATTAGCCGTATCAACAGCTAGCAGCTTGTCTCCAACCGTTGGAAGAAAATCATAGTGATCTCGTGTATAACCGATTTTCACCCGGCTGGCGAATTCAGCTCCGAACGGTTCCAGATCTACAAAAACCTCTATCCCTGTTGCCGTTTGAGCTGTTTCTACGATTCCAGAAGTTCCCGCAGTCCAAGCACCATTCTCATAATGATAAATTTCACCGTTCTCAATCTTGTAATCTACGTTGACTGCATCGCTCCACGCATGAACAGCAATCCCGGTCGCAGCATTGCTGCCGCTGCTGATATAAAAAGTATGGTTGCCTTGATCCATATTGCTGCCTTTCACATACATATAGAGCTTTTTATCCGTTTTTACTGCCTTTAGCTCCGTGAGTGAGGTACTAAAGGATACACTGTTGTGCGTGACTGCACCCCATTCCGCTGCAAGCCCATTGAATTGATCATTCACAGAACCAGTGGCAGAAACCGTATTTTGTGCAGCTGGTGAAATAAGAAGTGCAATGACAATTAACAGAGCGATATACTTGGCAACATTCCTTTTCAATAAATACATACCTTTTGCCTCCTGTAAGTGTCAAATAACAATCGCGATCTAATTCTTACCCCTTTACTCCTGTTGTTGCAATGCCCTTGATAAAAAACTTCTGCGAAAATAGAAACATGACGATAACCGGAATAAGCGCCAATGATGAAGCTGCCATCTGCATGCCGTGATTTTGCGATTTTGTTTCCTGAAACAGGGCAATGCCAACCGTTAGCATCTGCTTCTTAATATCCGTTATGAAGATGAACGGATTGGTAAAATCATTCCACGCCCACACAAAGGAAAACAGCATCATTGTAATAAGTGCCGGCTTAGCAAGAGGCAGAATAATCCGGTAGAACACTTTTAAATGCCCGCAGCCGTCAATAATAGCCGCCTCAGACAATTCAAATGGGATACTCATAAAGAATTGGCGAAGCAAGAAAACAAAATAAACATCAAAGGCAGCCGGAAGCACTAATGCCCATATAGAATCTGTTAAATGCAGCATTTTGAAAATGACATATCGTTGAATGATCGTTGCATCACCAGGCAGCATTAACGCTGCCAAAAAAACAATAAAAAGAATGCCTCGTCCGCGGAAGCGCAATCTTGCAAATGCATAAGCGGTAAGCGAAACGACCGCACACTTGAACAACAGAGTAAGAATGACCATCACAATCGTATTTTGATACCAGAGCGTGAAATCGTACCTCGGTTCAAAAATACTTTTGTAATGCTCCGTCAAGAAAGGATCGGGAATAAGCCTGAACGGATATTCAAAAATTTTGCCGAGCGACTTAAATGACGAAGATAACATAAAAATAAAAGGAAAGATGTTAGCGATTCCGAGAACGGCTAAAAAAACGGTTAAAATGATTTTGCGCATGTGAAACCTCCGTTAGGAATACGTGACCCATTTTTTCTGGCCTCGCCATTGTATGACAGTAATAATCAGAATAAGGAGGAACAGTATAATAGCCTGTGCTGTACTGTACCCGAAACGGTAATGAACAAATGATTCCTTGTAGATGTTCATGGACAGCGTTGTGGAAGCATCTCCTGGTCCTCCCTTAGTCAACACTTGAATCGGACCGAAATTCTGAAATGCTGAAATGATAGCCGTAATCGATAGCAAGAAGATCGTTGGCGATATTAGTGGCATTGTAATTCTCCAAAACTTGTTCCAGCTCCCTGCCCCATCAATAACAGCAGCTTCATAAAGCTCGCTAGGAACATTTTGCAATGCTGCAAGAAATACGACCATGAAAAATCCGATACTTTGCCATACGACAATAACGACTACTGTAGGAATAGCAGTATGAACGCCCAGCAGCCACAACGGAGGGTTCTCGACGCCAACTGACCGAAGCAAGGCATTAATTGGGCCATCGTTATAATCCAGCAGCATCGCCCAAACAACAGCCACTGCAACTAGATTAGATACATAGGGCAGGAAGATCGCTACGCGAATCGGCCCTCGAAAAAAGAACTTTGCGTTAATCAATAAAGCAAAAACCAAGCCTACTCCGATCGAACCGGGAACAAACAATACGACATAATAAAGCGTTCTCCATAGCGCAGACAAAAACTGGCTGTCTCCAAACATCGTAATGAAGTTACCTAACCCGACAAACTTGACCGCTGATAAATTGCTAATAAAGCTCAGGTCAGTCAAGCTTATAAGTATGGAGGACAGCAACGGAGCCAGCTGAAAGATGATAAAGCCAATCGCAAACGGAAGTATAAACAGATAGCCGATCAGCTCCTCTTGCCTGTGCAGAGACAGGTTCCATCCGTTAAATCCCCATTTTTTTTTCATATGATAAGCATTCCTTTCAGTCCATTAAAAGAAAAGGGGGGAAGCTCCCCCCATAGTCCGGTTACGATGAGGAATTGTCGTCCTTGATCGCCTGATCTGATTTTTCCTTCAGCACCTTCATCGTTTCTTCGAGCGAACGCTGCTTCGATGCATACAGTTCGCCCTCTGAAGTAATCATTGTTGTAATCGCTGTCATACCCTTGCCAACAATTTTCTCATTCACAATGTCCATTTCAGGGTCAAGAATCGCATCTCTTAAATTTTCCACCGTAATATCGTCTTTGCTCAGCTTTTCTGCCATTGGATTAAGAATGGCATTCACATCTTCCTGCTTAAGATCAATCCGCGCAGGTACGTTCCCTGGCAATTCCCACTGTGATTCAGCCAGCACCTTGGCAGCCTCAAAGGCAGCCTTCTTATTTTTCGACGTTGCCGCGACTGAGTAGCCTCCCATAATACCCAAAGAAATCTTTTCTCCCTCGTTAACCTGCGGCATAATTGCAACGCCCATCTTCCAATTACGCGGATACTGCGTGTCATTCATCGCGCTTTGCAGGGCCCAGTTGCCTACAACAAACATCCCATACTTTCCTTCTGCCAGGAAAGAATCCCATGGCATTTTTTTCGATCTGAACGTAATAAAATCAGGCTGTACCTTCCATTCATTGCCTAGGTCATAGAAAAACTTCATCGACTCTGCGAACGCAGGATCATCATAGTTGGATGTACCGTCCTCTTTGTATTCCGGCACTTTTTTCTGCCTTGCTGAAAACATAAAATATGGGTCCCAATCAAGCATGTATGAGCCGTATATGCCATCGCCCAGTTGAGAAATCGCCTTTGCCGCTTCTACGTACTTATCCCATGTCCATGTGTTATTGTCCGGATAAGGTATGCCAGCCCGGTCGAATAAATCTTTGTTATACATGGTGATATGCACATCTCTGAAAGCAGGCAGCATATAGGTTTTACCGTTGAAAGTCGACATGCTGCTGCCATAAATGGATTTAACATCATAGTTGTCTTCCGCAATCCAATCATCTAGCGGTTCAATTAAATTTGCTGTTGCGAATTTTTGAAAAGTAGTCGCGTTCTGATAAATAATGTCCATTTCGTCGCCGGCCATCAAGCTGATTGTCACTTTTTTGTTCCAATCTGTACCTTCTCCCGGGATAATTAATGGCTCCAATCTGACGTTGCCCAATTTTTTCTCAACAAGCGCCATCAAATCCTTTGTGCTTTGCGCAACCGCCGTCTCCGGTGTAGTGGCATACTTCAGCACAATTACTTCATCAGAACCACTCTTATTATCCGTTTCCTTGCCGCCTGCCTCTGCAGTTGGCCCGTTTGAATCATTTGAAGCTGACGGTTTGTTGCCGGAATTACTGCCTCCGCACGCCCCTAGCAAAGATACGATAAGCGCTAAAATGACCAGCATGCTAAATTTTCTTCTCGCCTGCAGCATAATACAAGTTACCCCCTAGAAATTTGGTCGGTCGGAATTTCTGATCCGATAAAGCTATTATAAGTAAACCTTGTGGCACTAACGTATGGTCTCCCTTTACTGTTTCTTTGTAATGGATTTACTCTTTTCTTACAACAATTGGGTATTAGATATAAAAAAGGGACCCTTTTCAGGATCACCTCTTATTTCTGTTGTAAAATCTATTGTCCATGCAAAAAATCTACTATTTTATTGTAATAGATTTGACTTTATCCTTTGGATTGTATTTTATTTCTATATTCACTGGGCGGCATTCCGGCATAGGCTTTAAAGGCCCGAATGAAGTAGAAAATGTCATTATAGCCTACTTCTATTGCGATATCACTTATTTTAGCATCCGAGCTTAATAACAATTCCTGCGCTTGCTCCATACGCGTCCGAATGAGATGTTCATGAAACATCTCGCCTGTTTCTTGCTTGAACAGCCTGCTAAAATAGCTTTTATTCATGGCGATATACTCTGCCACATCTTCCAGCGTGACACGCTCATGATAGCGGCGGCGAATATAATCAATGGCTTTGGCAACTTCCTCTCTTATCGGAGGGTGGCCAAGCTTGCCTATCCAAGCTGCATATTCCCTTACAAAAGCACCGCATACCTCTTTTAGCTCCGTTATATTAAAACTGCTATCCACTTGCTTCATTACCCTCTCAAGTTTATCAGCAAGCGAGCCGGAAGCATTAGCATCCTGCATAATAAGCTCATCCTGAATCAAATGAGCAATCGAGATCACATACCTCTTTACGGTTGTTGGGTCGATCTGATGCTCTCGGCAGTTATCGAGAAACCCGGACAAAATAGGCGGAATGAGCTCTCCTGTGCCGAGTTTGACGAATTGAACGATTTGTTTTTTGATATCCATATAAGCTCGGTGTATGTCTTCAATGGATGATCCTTGCTGCTGAGCACTCCACTGTTCGTTAAGCTTACCAGTATGCTGCTCAATTGAGACAACGCCTGTCGGCGCATAAAAAGCCAGCAATTTCATTTGTTCAAGCTTCAATAGACCTTCCCGCAGCTGTACACCCCCACGAAAGGGCTGCCCGAATACAACAATCGATTCCATGCTTAAGTAATCGTGAATTGTGGTATAGATCCGCAAGGCTAGACTATGAACCGCCCGTTTGTCCGCTTGCTCTTTGAAACTGACAATTATTGCGTATGCACCAGGACTGCACTCAATAATTTTGCCGCTGGATTGATCATTAATCAGCTCTTCTGCAACGTTTAATATTGTAAACGTCAGCAAGTCGCGGTCAGAACGGAATCTATTCGCACTCAGACGTTCATAATCGCTCAACATTAACAATAAAATATGCCCTTGATCATCATACAGATCCAATTCAAGCGCCTTCACTTTACTGCGAACCGCTTCCTCATTTAATCCTGGCTTTATCAGATCCAAATAAAACTTATTATCGATTACCGTCCGATGGTGACGAAGCGTTTGCCTTAACTCCGACAAATCGTTCATTATACTTTTTTCGTTATCCGTTTCCGCACATATTTTGTGCAGCAGGGCTATCAGTTTTTCTGGTTCAATCGTAACCTTTAAAAAATAATCAACCGCTCCAAATTTCATTGCTTCCTTGACCAGCTCGAATTCATTATAATTGCTAAGAACAATACATTTTACGGCAGGATACTTCTCGGACAGTGCCTTAATAAGCTGCACCCCATCCATGCCAGGCATCTTAATATCAGTAATCACAATATCCGGAACATTAAATTGAATCTTCTCCAGCGCCTCAGTCCCGCTGGAAGCTTCTCCAATCACAGTAAAGCCGTTGCTCTCCCAATCAATTGACAGTTTTAGACCCATGCGCACAAATATTTCATCATCAACAATTAAAATTTTATACATGACGATTATCTCCATCCGCAGCTAAATTGCCGCTATGTTCTTCTGTTGGCTCTTCTGCCTGCTTAGCTGCGAATTCATCTGGCGTCATAATCGGCACAATAACCGTCGTCGTTATACCCTCGCCTGGCGCACCAACCATTTTCAACGCGGAGGACTGCCCATAATGAATCGTAAGTCTTTCATTTACATGATGAATGCCTATCCCGCTGAAGCTGTCCTTGCTTTTATTTTTTCCTGTTAACAAAGCATCAAGCTCCTCCATTTTTGCTCCGACCCCATTATCCGAAATCTTAATAATCATCCTTCCGTTATCGGGATAAGCTTGCACGCGTATAACTCCGGTATATTCGATTCCTTCAAAGCCGTGAATAATCGAGTTTTCCACAATCGGCTGCAAGATCAGCTTCGGAATTCTGAAGTCCAGCAGGCGCTCGTCTATCTCGTATTCATCAATAAATTTAGATACATAGCGAAATTTCTGAATGGTAATATAATTGCGAATATTTTCGATTTCCTCACGCATCGAAATGTACTCGTCCTTATGAATAATGCTGCTTTTTAATAAATTCGCCAAAGCCACAATAACTTTACTGACATTAAATACTTTGCTAGAATCGGCCATCCAACGAATGGATCCGAGCGTATTAAAAAGAAAATGAGGGTTAATTTGCGCATACAGCATTTTTAGTTCCAGATCCCTCTTCGCTTTTTGATCCTCATTAACTTGCTGAAACAGCCCTCGAATTTGAGCAGCCATCTTATTGAAATTTAATGACAGCTTGCCAAGCTCGTCTCTCCGCAGCACCTTCACCCTAGCTTCCAATTTGCCAGATGCAATCTCTTCTGTTGCCAGATTAAGCTCCCTGATCGGCTTGGAAATGCTCCGTGCAATAAAATAAGAAACACCGAAAAATATAAGCAAAAAGCCAGCATTTAAATATACCAGCATATTTCTTGCATATGTAAAATCGGAGAACAGCACCTCGCTCGGGATCACCTGGACAATATGCCATCCGAGCCGGTTCAATACTTTTGAATTAATAATCAGTCCTTCATCCTTCAGTCCCTTACCACTTGTAAGCGCTTCAAATAATGGAAACCTTGTGCCGATCTCTGTCTGTTCCGTCGACGAAATAATTTCTCCATCCTTGCCTACTATATAGCCTTTAATCCCCGGCACCTGAACAAGTCCGTTAATAATGCCGCCAACCTCTTGCTCAGGCAAGCCTACGATCAGATCTCCCTTCTTCGTTCCTGAAGTCACGTCCATGAAGGAGCGCAGCAGCAAAATATAGTTGATGTCTTGGCCTGTCGGAGTAAAGTGAATGGGATAGGCCCTTTGTGCCGGACGCACATAATTGGCGTCCCCCCCCAGCCCCTCCAGCCGAATAATTCTCTCATATTCCTTGTTGCCCAATACATTGTCAGATGGAATCGTCGAATATACGAAGCCTTCGCTATCAAGCACTGCGATAAAATGATTTGTATAAAAATCCAGCGTAGAAACTTGCACATTAAAGAACTTGTTGCTCATAATGCTTTGCAAATAATAACGCTTGTTCAGCTCTGCTGGAACGCTCTGAGAAAGAATTTTGGCAATCTCATCATCCAGCATCAGCGAATTGGATGCTACAAGCAAATCCTTGTACACACGGTCAATGCTATTTGCCGCTTGCTCCACTGCCATCTCATAGCCGATATTTGCTTTGCTTTTAACCTTCTCCTGCAGCAAGGTTAATGCTATAACACTGGAAAATGTAATAGGCAAAATGATTAGAATCAAAAAAGTGAACGCAAGCCTTCGGTGAATCGAACCAAAAAACAGGTCATGCAATACAAACGAAGCCCTATTCATTCCTGCCTCCCATTTGCCGTATTTTCTCCCAGTTTACAACGTAATCACATAATTATCACGTATTATAGCATAGGAATTAAAAATACTGTTATTAGGCATAAAATAAATAAGGCTCCGCATTCTTTTAGTTACATTTACTTCTGCAGTAAACATGCCAGTTATCACATTTCATACTTAAGATTTTTAATGAGATTTAAAGCCTGATCCATAGTCTGTCTGACAATATCAGCAGCAGCCCGTTCACTAGCTAACCTAAGGCCCTGCCCCGCCCATAGTGACATATATTCTGGGTTATTCGCTTTGGCAGCAGCCTGACGAATATCTTTCGTTAATGCGTTTTGGATAGGGTAAGCAGGAATAGCTCCAGAAAACTGCTGCATATCCTCCATGAATTTGGTTCGAATGCCTCGTGCAGCTTTCCCCGAGTATGCGCTCGTTATTTCAGTAGCATCCTCATGCGAGGATACAATTTTCTGTTTGTACACAGCATGGGCACCGCTTTCATGGCTTGCTAGAAATACAGTACCCATTTGTGCGGCTGAAGCCCCAAGTAACAGGCTTGCTGCAAGTCCCCTTCCATCCATGATGCCGCCTGCTGCGATAACCGGAACAGATACGTGATCGACAACCTGCGGAACAAGTGCCATCGTGCCAATCTGGCTGTGTGCAGCCTCTTTTAGAAATGTGCCTCGATGCCCTCCCGCTTCACTGCCTTGAGCTGCCACTGCATCTACGCCAGCCAACTCTAGTTGTTTTGCCTCGTCAACTGTCGTTGCAGTGCCAATTACCACACTCCCTTGCTGCTTTAGCGAATCAATAATATGCTGTGCAGGTATGCCAAAAGTGAAACTAGCAACTGGAACCTGCTCCTCCAGCAATACTTGTACTTGTTCATAAAACGATTCCGAAGCCTTCGGGATAATCGGATTTTGTGTAATGCCAAGCTCCACCCGGTACTTATTGAGGTAATCACTCATTTGACTAATCGTATCTTCAGACTCATCCGATTTCTCGGGTACAAACAGATTGACTCCAAAAGGCTGCTTCGTTAATTGTTTAATCTCTTTAATCGCATGACGAAGCTGCTCTGGCGTCAAGTAACCGGCCCCCAGATTCCCTAATCCCCCGGCATTCGAAACTGCTGCAATAAGCTCCGGCGTTGTAGGGCCGCCCGCCATAGGAGCTTGTAAGATTGGGTATTGAATGTTGAGCATGCGAGTTATTTTTGTGTCCACTTTATTGAACCCTCCTGCCGCTGCTTATTTTATTCTTATACTAAACTTCAATGATCCCGGCTTCCAAAGCCCTCTGGACAGCTTCTTCCCTATTGCGCACTCCCAGCTTCAAATAGGCAGAGGCAGCATAGTTTCTGACCGTGCCATCCGCCAAATACAGCTTAGACGCGATCGTCTTATAGCGCAGCCCTTTGGATACAAGCTGCAAAATTTCTATTTCTCTGTCTGTCAAGTCATAGGCCATGTTTATCGATGTCTGAGATTCATTATTCTCATTAAGGTTCTCGAATATTTTTGCAGACATTCCTTGATCAATTAATGTGCCTCCCCGGTAAATAAGCCGTATCGAATCAGCCAGTTCAAGCGGATCGGCCGATTTCAGCAGAAAACCGTCAGCACCGATGCGCAGCAGCTCCATTGCTTGCTTCGTATCCTCAAACGTTGTAAATATCAATACCCGAATAGAAGGCCATTGCTCCTTTATCAATTTTGTCGCCTTAATACCATCCATATGAGGCATATCCAAATCCATAAGCACGACCTGCGGCTGTAGACTTCCGCACAGCTCTACAGCTTGTTTCCCGTCCGCAGCCATGCCGGATACATTAAAATCTTCATGCTTGCTCAGCAGCGTCTGCAAGCTTTCCCTTATAAGCGGCTGATCGTCAACGATTAACAAACGAATAGGCTCACTTGCCGCTTGCCGGGGCAAAGAACAAACAACAAGCATCCCGTCCCCTGGTTTCGTATAGACAGATACCTGGCCTTGCAAATTCATTGCCCGCTCCTTCATCGCGTTCATGCCAAAGCCCGCATGCCACTGTTCCATACTCATTCCATTACCGTTGTCCTGCAACTCGAGTCTTGTATGATGCTGCTCAAAATACAAAGAAATCGTAATTTCCGTCGCTTGACCGTGACGAACTGCATTCGTAAGCGACTCCTGCATACAACGAATAAACGCTATTTTCGCCTGCCTGGACAGAAGATACTCCTCTCCAAATACGCGATAGCTGACTTCAACTTGTGCATGCTCCTGAAATTCATCCCCCAGCTTGTGTAATGACTCCACCAAAGATAATGACTGCTGCGGCGCCTCTATTTGATGCAAATATCGCCTGACATCCTCACTGCTTTTCCGGCCCAGCTCAAGCAACGCATTCAGACGCTCTATTCCTGTTTCAGTGGCCAGCTCGGAGCGCAGCGTTTCCATTCCCATAATCATGGAGGTATAAGCATGTCCAACCGTATCATGCAGCTCCCTTGACAGTCTATTCCTTTCCTCCTCCAGTGCAATCCGCTCTATTCGAGACATATATTGTTCGAGCACAGCATTTTGCTTGCGAATCGTTTCATTTTGCCTATAATTAACGATCAATAAGTGAAAAGCAAAGCCCATTACATAAGCAAGCCCATAGTAAGTCACTATAACGAAGTAGCCGTAGCTTGGTGCAAGCAAATGGAGAAGGAAAGGTATGACAAGGACTACTGCTGGGGCTGTCCATCGATAGGAAAGATGAGCACTATTCGCTGCGATAAGAAAGGCGGCTATAAGAAAGGTGAGATATGCATCCGGAAACAACAAGGTAAGATGCAAGCATAGTCCGCCAAATAATAATATTTCTGTCATTAAATAATACTTGTAGTTGAGCTGCAAACAGAGCCACGGAACGGAGAAGGCCGCAATTTCCCAAAATATCATGCTCCAAAGCGGAAGTACTAAGCCTTCCCGAAAATGAATGGTGGATATGAAAAGAGATACGCTCCCAATAAGGCGCAGCGCCAGCATAATCCAGTCATACCACATCCATTTTTTAACCATTTCCATCAAGATGTTCAACTCCTAAGCTGCTTACTGTTCGATTTCTATTTTATCATAGACAAAACCCTCTTAATATTGTGTCCTACCAGTTTCCCTCAGCACAAATAGAAGTGTCCATGGAGCGTCTATCTGTTTAACTGCTCCATCATCCTTTTTGTATAACGTCCAATGGATTTTGCCAATTTGTCTGCCAGTTTGAAGCTAATTATGCAAAGCACCACACCCAAAGTCATTAACATAAACGATTTTAGATAAGTGTCAATCGGTATAAAAATAAATTGGATGTTTATATAACGATACAGCAATGGTGATAGGATAAAGATTATTGGCATTAAATAAAGCAGGACAAAACAAATAAGACTTAAAAGTCCTATTATAAATTTCTGCATTAACCAAAATACGGCCACCCAGTTTCGTCTATCCGTAAGCTCCAGCTTGGCTAGTGCCCATACTGACCCTTTCGATTCCACTTTGTGATGATAAGGCTTTGTTGAAATATCTGTATAAATTTTCGTCTGTGTACGCTCGAATTGAATAAAGGCTGCGGTTGACCGCAGCACGCGGATCAATAGCGGAATCCCTACTACCGTAAACGAAAGGGCCAGGGTGAACGACAAGGCCACCATGAAAAAACAAAAATAAAATAATCCCGAAGCAAAAGTTAACAATAAAAAATAACCATTTTGGATGTAGCCTGAATTCATAAAATTCGTCACTCCTTCTCTGTGTAATAGCCAAGTCATGCCAAGCTTTCCGTCAACGCATCAGTGCAGAAACGTCATATGACATTGGGATAGTATGCTTGAGCAGCGGCAAATCGCGCTTTCAGCGCTGGCGTACTGATCAACAGCATCATGGGCGACAGCTGCTCTCTATTATGCTGTACACGCCGCTTTCCATCCGGATGGATGACACTTAGCAGCAAACGCAGATAACTGCCATACAGCCGCTTTTGCCACTTCGCTTCAATCGGATGCTGTTCAAAGCCAATGCCATGAATAATCCCCCGATGAAGCAATGTAATTCCCGTAAATGCCCGGATTTTGCCCAGCTCGGGATTATGATCCAGCTCCGTACAAATTTGCTTGATTGCCTTTTTAAGCATACGCGCTGTGCTGAGGCCTGCCCGTTCCGTACCGACTTCGCGGGCAAGCTCCAGCACTTGCCGGTTGTCAAGATGAAGCTCGCCTACCCAATCTCCTCTCACAATTTGATGCCCGTCATAGCATGTTAATGTCCGTCCGTGATGTCGCCTAACAACCAATTTGCAAATACCGTATCGTCTTATTGATGCGCTGCGTAATTTTGTTATCCAATCAAATAGGCTCTCCCACATCAGCCATATGGACTGCAAAGCTCTTTTAGCAATCGCTTCTTTTATCATGATCTCCCGCCCTCCTCCAGCTGATTTTTTCTCCTTTATAGTAGCTTGGAAGATGTAATTTCGATTAGTGCCATAATGTCATATGACATGCAGTCACGATCAACAGATTACGTGCAATAGAGCTGTTGCTAGTTTTGATCAAGGTTAAACAGCTCCTCCGTCCTTTGGAAAGGTGCGTTTAAAGATGAAAAACACCGCTCCAAGCATCAGCTTGAAACGGTGCGTTATTGTTTTTTTTCTTGAAAAATAATTCTAACGAAGCTGAAAAGCGCTATTTCAACGAAAACAGCTCTTTTTAAACTGTAACGAAGATTAGCAGCTCTATGTGTGAGAATAATCCACGTATTTAGCCCCATTCCGACCCAAATATAGCCGCGAATCTCTGTTAGAATTTTTACAGCAACGTTTTTTGCATATCAGCGCTTCTGGCTAGGGTGTCGATTAATTGTGGATAGGGCAATAAGCAATCGAAAGGGATGTTACTACGTTTGGGATTCCGACCGCTGTTGTAGTCCAATTTTTTTTGAAGAAATAACCCCTGCATAGGATAAAATCGGCCTACAAAGGCGGACGCTGCCGCTTCTCCATTCATCCTTGTATGCTATTTCAACAGGCTTAAATGCTTGCTCTTATTCGCATAATTGCTTCTTCCAACGATAGAAGCTGCTTATCATTCCCGCGACGCTCAATATATTCGACATTGCTGTGAATTGCATCCCTGCCAATGACTATACGAATCGGAAGACCGATCAGATCGGAATCGTTAAATTTCACACCTACACGTTCGTCCCTGTCATCTAGCAGCACGTCGATGCCGCTTTTCTGTAACGCATCGTATAGTTCTTCCGCTACCTTCCTCTGTGTTTCATCCTTGATAGAGACGGGAATGAGATGCACCTGGTACGGGGCGACGGCAGCCGGCCAGACAATACCGCGCTCATCATAATGCTGCTCCACAATAGCCGATACGATCCGCGAAACACCAATGCCATAACAACCCATAATCATGAGCTGCTCTCTTCCATTCGCATCCAGATACCGGGCTCCTAGTGCCTCACTATATTTCGTTCCAAGCTTGAATACATGCCCTACCTCGATTCCTTTCACAAAACCAAGCTTGCCGTTCTCGCAACGAGGGCATGATTCGTCTTCCTTAACATTGCGAAGATCACCCGTGCGCTCAACTGAAAAGTCTCGTCCCGGAACGACGTTTAATACATGAAATTCAGTTTCGTTTGCACCGGCAATACCACACTCCATCCGTGCAACAGCTTCGTCGACTAAAAGAGGGATCAATAACCCAATCGGACCCGCGAACCCTACTGCCGCGCCCGTTACCGCTGAAACCGCATCCGCATCCGCAAGCTCCAGCGTATCAACGCCTAACACATTTTTCACCTTAATTTCATTCACTTCATGATCCCCGCGGACAAGGATTGCTACCGGCTTCCCATCCGCCAAGTAAATAAGCGTCTTCATGACTTCAACAGGCTTGATTTGTAAGTGATCGGTCAGTTGTTCAATTGTATGCACGCCGGGGGTGTGAAACTTTTCGTAACCCGGGATAATGCCCCCGCCGCCCCCGGATTGCTCCTCCCTGGAAGTCGCCTTCTCTACATTCGCCGCGTATCCGCAGTTGGAGCAAACAGCAACTGTGTCTTCCCCAATGTCGGCCAGCGCCATAAATTCATGTGTGCCGCCTTCCCCGCCGATCGTCCCCGCATCAGCCTCTACCGCTCTAAACGTCAAACCGCAGCGCTTGAAAATACGATGATAAGCATCATACATAGTCTGGTAAGAACGAACCAGTCCCTCCCACGAGCTATCAAAAGAATAGGCATCTTTCATCAGAAATTCACGGCCGCGAAGCAAGCCAGAACGCGGACGGAGCTCGTCACGGAACTTCGTCTGAATTTGATATAACGTGACTGGCAGTCTACGATAGGAACTGATTTCGTTCTTCACCAGCATCGTAATAACCTCCTCGTGCGTCGGCCCTAAAGCGAACTCACGATGATGCCGATCAGTAAGGCGGATTAACTCAGGCCCATAATCGTTATAACGGCCCGATTCCTTCCACAGCTCTGTAGGCTGCAATGCTGGCATAAGAAGCTCTTGTGCACCCGCACGCTCCAGCTCTTCACGCAGGATGCGCTCGACATTGCGCAGGACACGCTTGCCCAGTGGCATATAGGTATAGATGCCTGCTGCAAGCTGGCGAATAAAGCCCGCCCTCAATAGTAGTCGGTGGCTTGCAACTTCCGCCTCCGTCGGCGCTTCTCGCAATGTGTTTGTAAACAGTTGAGATTGACGCATAGCTGATGCCTCCTTTTTGTAAAATAAAACAAAAAGACACACTCGTCAGGGACGAATGTGTCGTGGTACCACCCTAGTTTTAATCGCCTATTCATGGCGATTCTTCATCCGAATAACGGTCGGCGCCGGCAGCGGTTACTTGTGTTCACCGCAGCAGCTCACAAGGCAGGAAATGTACCGTTCGGGGGAGACCTTGCAGCGCTTGGGTCCCTCTCTGTACCGCCGAATTTGATAACATGCTCCTTGATCTCAGCTGTTACTGTCATTTATTGTTATTGATCATAGACGAAGCGCATTACCGTGTCAAGTCTATCATTTTGACGTGTTTATCATGATCCAGCGGTTTTTATCATTCCACTTCACATCATAGCCAAAAGCTTCCGCTACAAATCGAAAAGGAACCAAAGTACGGCCCTGTTGTATGATAGCCTCTGCCACTAAACTAACCTCTTTATTATTTATCAAGGCTGTTTTTGAATCGATCGTAAGTACAATTTTGTTATCCCCGTGTGTGGCCGTAACCGTTCTGGTTTTCCCGTCCCATTTTATGTCAGCTCCAAATAGCTGGAAAACCTCCCTTAACGGAAGCATGGTTGAATCCCGATAAATAACAGGATGATGTGTATTAAACATATGGACTTTTCCATCTATAAATACTTTAGGTATCGCCAAAGTGCCTGAGTACCGGCTTTCATACACTTCTGTTTCCGGCCGCTCTTTAAATCTTTCTAAAAAGGCTCTGGATTCCTCCGTTAATGGATTTTTGTACAAATAGATATATTTTAATGATGACATATTTTCCAGTACAGTAAGGTCAGAGACATCGGTATGATCGAACTGTATAGCATCCAAGGACATTGCCTGAATAGATCTTAGATCAGTTACCTGCGTATACGCAAAGCTCAGACTCCTTAAAGAGTCACTCGCAGTAACGGGTGATAAATCTTTAACCAAGTTTCCATTTAGATACAAACCGTAAAGGTTTGACTGGTTCCAGTTTCCTTCTAGGCTTTCAATAAAATTATCATCTACAAACAGAATTTTCAAGCTCGGCAAAGAATGAATCGGAGAAAGATTGGAAATGTTGTTATTTTTTAAAATTAGCATTTCTAACAACGATAAATTTTTTAATGGCGTTAAATCAGTAATAAAGTTGCCTTCCAAGCTTAAGTACTCAAGATTCGTTAGGTCGGCAATTGGCTTTAGATCCTGAATTTCACAATAGTTCATAGTTAAACTTTTAATTTTTTTCAAGCTAGATATTGGGCTTAGATCTTTTAGATTACTACAGCTGATCGTAACTTCTGTTAAATTAATCGCATATTCCAATCCTTTCAGGCTAGTTATACGAAATCCCGTACTTAACTTAGTAATCTTGGATAAATCCGAAGCCGTCAATTTTCCCTCCAGCTTATTCAAGCTCGTTCGTATATTCTTTTCTAAAACCGGATCTTCAAAAACAACAATTTGGTTGGCATTAGCAGAAGCTTTTTCCGCAGCATACACCGACGGAGGCACATATGTAACCATCGACAGGAACAATAACATCATGGATATACTTAATATTTGCTTCGAAAGCTTAATCCTCTTCATCTATCTTTATTGCCTCCCCATTATTTCCTTTTATTTTCATAATCTATAACGTTTGCTAGTCAATTATGTTGCAACTTTATCTTCTTTTTGGCGTTAGAGAGGTTAGAATAAGAAGGAGCGTGTCTAAATGAAGAAGATAAACCTTCTCGTCCTCTTAACTGTCCTTTCTATGATCCTTGTTAGTTGTGCCGATGCTGATAATAAGGATAAAAAGAAAAATCAAGCTTTATTGGATTCAAATCTTGTTCATTCTATCACAGTTAAGAGCAGTATTGACGGAGTAGTGAGCATAACCGATCGTAAATTAATAGAGCAATTCGCTGAGGCTATTCATTCTGCTCAATTCGATAGCGGACAGCTTGATATCAAAGCACCGGATTACGTTGCAACCGTACAATTGGAGGATAGCGAAGGCGACATATTTTCATTCTGGATCAAGGGCGAGCATGAAGGCCTATTTACCAAATCCGGGCAGAACGGGCACTACAGGCTGCCAGGAACCGCGAAGGCGGCTTTACTTGCCTTGTTTCAATCAGATGAACAACAAGCTGAACATAACAATCTAAAAATAAACAAGAATATCAAGAAAATCACTCTCGCGACATCTCTCACCCACGGAGCAGTAAATCCCGAAGTTACGGCCGAATACACAGATAACAAACAAATAGAAGCTTTTGTGAGAGCCATCGATACCGCTGAGCAAATACAAGGAATACTAAACACATCAACTCCCAACTACGATATCGTTCTTATATCGGAAAACAAGCAATATTCTTTTCATCTATGGATTAACGAACTAAGCGAGCAAGCAATGCTTATGGATGTAAAAGAAACGCATACTGGCTACAAGCTTACTAAAGAATCCACCTCTGAATTAAAAGAAATTATTTTCACGGAATCGAGCTTTAAAGAATTAAAATTTAGAGCAGAGCGGAACTCTAATGGAGACCTTGTAGCCAAACCGATTGGCCTGTTGGAAGATAACTACATGATGAACGGCGGACCTGTAGTTAAGTTAAAGGGGAACTTGTACCATACCCTTCATTTCTTCTATGGCGATCACAATGCAATTACCGCTTTGGCAGCCCATGATCCTTCCACAGACGAGGTACGTGTGAAATGGAGCGATTCACTGAGCAGCTCCAAAAATCTCTGGAACAATGCATTTATGAGCAGCTATAATATGCTTTTTCCTTTGGATGAAGATCATCTATTATTTTTGGAGTCAGAACTGACGGAGGAATCAGGGCAGTATCATTTATCCTCTTTTAATGTTATTACGGGAACTGTGGAACGCCTTCGAGAAGACTTTTGGCCGCTTACGGACAATTATGACTATATCTATCAATTTCAATGGGATGCCGATGAGCAAATATTATTCATGCAAAGTTTTCTTGGCAATGTATGGTTCTTTAATCTAAAGACGGGAAAGGACGATATCCATCTTCTTAAGTATCGGGTAATCCCTCATTCGACGTCCGGAGCGCCATCCTTGTTTCTCTCACCAACCTTTGAAAGATTTGTACATGATGATGAGAGCGGCCAGTTGACCTTTTACAATAATAAAGGAATTTCTCTCCGTACAGTGCCGCTGCCCGCAGACCAATACGTGCCATCCGAGAAAATAAAATGGAATCCCGCAGGCACGATTGCCTGGATGGACCTTGCAGAGGCTGAGCGGAATCGGATCCTTGATGTTGATATCGATTACTTGAAAATAGCCCCTCAAAAAATAAATTTCTACAATCCGGATGGACTTCTCATTGGATCTATTCAGCCTGAAGGAGGGAGCAAGGACGCTGCTTTGGAAGTTGCAGGATGGTTAGATGCAAAGGTCGCCGTCATAAAATCTTATACGGTAGAGCTTAAGGATGTGGAAAGATTAGGCTTGAATGTAAAAGATGAATCTTATTATCTCTACGATGTAAGTAAAAAGAAGAAAGGCAGCACCTTTAAGTCCATACCTTCTAATGCAGCCATCACTTTAGACCGCCAAAGGGGCAGTATTGAAGCAAATGAAAATATCATTGTCGATTTTAAAGAAATAACCTATTTAAAGGAAAAATGAATGTGAGCAACGAGCGCTAACTTGGCGTGCCAAGGCTAACCTCATTTCCTCAGGCTGTTGAAAAAACCTTTATATCGCGAAATGTGCCTACTAAAATAGTTTGGAGGAAGCGCCGACCGATTCTGTATGAAATTTCATATACAATTGCGTTTTTTGGGTCAATTCAGCTTATTGTGTATGAATTTTCATATACGATTCACCTTTTCGTGGTGGCACCGACCAGTTCTATATGAAATTTCATATACAATCGTTACCCAATACTTCATTTATAGTTACTCCCAATGAGCTAAAGCCTGCCAGACGGCCTTATTGGGGATAAAAGACACCTAAAATCGTGTTTAATCTATTAATAAAGGAGCAAAATAATGACCTTACTAGCGCATAATCAAACTAAGCTCGATAAATACATAGAGGAATTCGGATTGAAGCATATCCATGATTACCTTCACCGCACAACAAAACAAGGAATCCGCAGTATAAAAGCAGGCAAAACCGACTACACAAAAACATGCTGCTCGCGTATTGGCGGTGACCCTGATCTGCCGCCACAAATAGAATGGCCGCTCACTGAAGACGGCACGCCTATGACTTTTTTAGCTCAGCTGAATTTAAGCGAGCTGACCGCAAGCGATGATAACAACTACTTGCCGAAAACCGGCATCCTTGCCTTTTTTCTCGGAATAGACGAACCGGCTTATAACATAGAACATAAGGTACTTTTCATAAATGAAGCAGAGATGTCAGCAGCAGTGCGCCGTGAAGCTCCAGAAGAGACAGCACTTGAAGATTCATTCGAAGGCTATGCAATCAAGGCGCGATCCTCTCTAGAGCCGCCTAACTATGTCTACGCGGATTATGATTTAATTGAAGGAGATGAAGAGGCCGACGTAACGTTCGATGATTATGAGGAATTTACGGATGCCCTTCAAGAATCTGAGCAAGGTGAATATGATGTGTTTCAAATGTTTGGCTACCCTGCCGGCCAGCATGGCGATGCTGAATATGAAGCTGCACTGATGATACTTGCCGGAAAAGAATATGATTATAATTCAAATCATGCACTACGGAATATTATTGCTGCCTTAGGCGGTGATCAAGTAAAAGCTGAGCAGGAGATTGCAGATATGCTGCTGTTGCTGGAGCTCGGTTCAGATAATGATATCGGATTTTGCTGGTGGGATGCCGGAGCGCTGCAATTTTACATCCGTAAAGAGGATTTGCTTGCCGCACGCTTTGACCGTACGTACTGCTCGCTTTATTCCAGTTAATGGAGGGGATAGGACGATGAGCGCTTACGATGTTGACATTGGCATGTTAATGAACGGAAAAAGAGAGCTGCAAGGAACAGGCCGCTACTATTGCTGTACGCCTAATAAAACGATTTATGAGATTGATTCCTATGAGGACAATAATGGAATCCTTATAAATGCCTCCAATATGGAGGATGCCTTGTACGAGTTTTGTGTATCAGCCTTAAAGCAATATAGAGAAGAAGACAACAATCATGATGTGTACACTTTTTCTTTAAATATAGATACGTATCACGGTAGCTGTACCGTTTATATTAACAATACAGAAAGCTTACTTAACAGCATACAAGAAGCACTGCCGTACGAGAAAATCCGTCAAAAAGCAAACACTTCACAGTCCGATCAAGATCTGTATAATAATCTTCTTAACGATTATCAGTTTTCCGAATCCGATTACGGATTTATTTTTGACGAATGGCCCGAAAGATTACAAAAGTATTTGGGCATCTATGCCTGCATAAGCATGGAGCAACCAGAATGGCTTAATATTGATCAGACCTATATGGTGGAGCAAAGTCTACTTGATTCCCAATTGTTCTTGCTTGCCATAAACGTTCTTAATCGATTGCAGTCCGAACTGAGCAAGCTTCATCGTACTGACCGTTTTATTGCTTATGTTTCAGCAGCCGATGGAGTCGGGGGCGATTTTTTGACCACCAGCCATTTGATCCGAAAATGTCTTACAAATGAGCAGCTGTATGCTGCTATGCCCGATGTAAAACTGCTGGATGACGCTTACGAGACTTCTTTGCAAACCATTACGACTCTGTCGATTCAAGAGCAAGTTCAGCATTGGACAGCTGTTCTTGAACGTGGGGAATTTCACCCAGGAAGCCCTTATCAATATAGTAAAACCGATTATGAGGTATACGAACAGCTTCTTTTCTTAGGCGAACCTGCCATAGCTTTTATAAACGAGCAGCTTAACAACCGTTTGAAATCAGACACAGCATTTATTTTAAAAGCAGTCATTTCCGATCTGGAATCTTGATGGTTCTATCTGTATGAGGTCTACATTGAAATAAAAAATGCGCAGGCTCGAGTGCTAATGTATACCCTGAGCTTGCGCTTTTTCATTATCTTGAGCATATTAATAGGATTACTATTCTTTAATTGCAATCATAATATCAAAATCGAACCTGTTTATCCTATCAGCAGGGATATCGAAGGGATTTTCTGGCGTAAGCCGATTAGGCTCCATCCCATATACCCCTTCTTCAGTAACCTTGATGTACCCTTCGCGCCCTATCCACTCTTCTATAAAAGCATACGCTCGCATTATCTGGTCACGGTCTCCTCGGGCAGGAACACTCACATAAGTTCTGGCGGGAACCTTCAAAATTTGCAAACCGGCAGGGGTTCGATCCGTGCTGTCAATTTTCACTCCTACAAGCAGCTCAAGTTCATCGATTGGTTCCGTCACCCACTGAGGAATAAATACGTAGCCGACATCTTTTTCGTTCCATTCCAGCCCTTCCTGCTCTATAGCCGCTATTACTTCATGCCATACCCGGCGAACCTCTTTACCTAATTCGAAATTTTTCATACTGCCTGCTGCTTTTCGTACGGCTGCTGTAAATGCTGCATTTCTTATTAGCTGTGCTTCCAACCTATTCCCCTCCAAATAAACATCTTTTTCCGTCCGATTCGGCCTAATTCAGCTTAATTTCTATTTAAATCTATATTGGAGATGAAGCAAGGGAAAAGGCTTGCCTGAGCTATCCAATTCTGACCGCCCAATCTGTACAAATCCGAACCGCTTGTAGAATGCACAAGCTCCATCGTTTTGCTCATTGACATCAACTTGGAGAGTGCTTCCTGCTACATTTAGGGCATGTTTTATTAAACGGCTGCCTATCCCCATTCCGTGGTATTCCGGGTCAATAAATAGCATTTCAATCTTGGTTCCGTCAAGTCCAATAAACCCTGTCGCCTCTTCAGCAGTGTTTCTGCTTACCCAAATCTCAACTTCTTTTAAAGCCCCGTTTTGAACCATTTCGCGATAGTATTGAATGTCTGATTCCGTCAAAAATGTATGGGTACGACATACAGCCCTGTACCAAATATCTACTAATACATCGTGATCATTTTCCTGGTACGGGGTTATTGCGTTTAACATGATTATTCCTCCTACTGGAACAGACTGAATCTTTGCTCTCGCATAAGTTCCTGTAACAGTCAGATTACTAAATTGTCCCTTAGCAGCATCCTTTTCCAACTTATTGATGATTATTATATCATCTTGTTATCAAATTGAAATTAGTGAAATATAAAACAACTAATCGGATACAGTTGCGTCTTATACTCAATAAAATCAATCGACCGACTAATCTTCAGTTGCATCTTTACTACCGATTGTATATCTGGTATATTATCGGTAGTATTTTAATATTAATATTGCGCAGGAGGTTGTTCTATGTACAAAGAAGGCTTAACCGTATGGTACAGTGTGGCCAACTTAGAACGAACACTGGAGTTCTATTCCGGAAAGCTTGGTTTTGAGGTGGTTTTCCATGATTCGTCAAGCGGTATGGCGATGGTCAACACAAACACAAAGGATTGTATCATTGGATTTTCGGAAGCCGAAACTGTTGAACCAGCCACTTCATCGACGGTATTTGAAGTATTGAATATTGAGGAAGCAATGAAACAGCTGGAGGCGGACGGTGTAGCGTTCGTAGGCGAAGTGGAGCATGTCCCTGGAATGGCCAAGCTTGCAACATTCATGGATCCCGATGGGCATAATCTGATGCTGGCCGAAACACTTACTGAACTTTGAGCAAAGAAAAATGGGTTTTGAGGCTGAGCCAGGAACTAACCGGACAATGGACACTGCCTATTTTGTTATCGCTTGACGAGAATGGGGGCAGATTCACGCCCCTGCAGAACAAGCTTGACATTGCCCCCTCCCGGCTCAGTGCTAATTTAAAAAAAATGGTGGCAGATGGTTTACTCCTTCATCTTTCTCCACAAGAAAGGCGTCATCCGCTCTTGCCCGAATATGTGCTTACAGAAAAAGGGCGGCTTCACAGGGAAGCGGCGCGCGCCGTCCAGCTCAGCGAGGAGCAGATCGGACAAGGGAGGCTTTCCGACAAGATGTGGGGTATGCCTATCCTGCTAACGATTAACTTTGATCACGAGCGATTTCAAGAAATTCGCCAATCTCTCGACGGCATTACGCCGCGTATATTATCCTTGCGTTTGCAAGAATTTCATAATGAAGGGATAATTTGTAAGCAAGTATTGGAGGAGCCTCGACCTTCATACCTGTATCGGCTGGAGAAGCAAGTGCAGCAGCCAGTTCAACAGCTTTCCATTGACTTGGCTTCCTTAGTTTAGACTAGCAATTTTTCTAGGATCCTTATTTACGAGCTGTTGATCGTGAAGCACAAGCAGCTAGCGGGCTGCAAACAGCTTGCCTTTCGGCAGACTGTTACAGCCCGCTTTCCCGCATCCAACACGGCTCAACTTCTTCTCTGCATCATACATTTCCACCAGATTATCTGGATTGAGTGTTCCATTCGCTTCAGCTTCATGCACACATCTTCACATTGCGAATGCCTGGTTCGCCAGACCGAAATTCTCTTTTTTAGGCTTGATTTTGATTCAATTGATCAAGTATCCCATCCAGCATTTCTTCCGTCATAGCGCCGTTACTGAAAGCTACTAGCCCGCGCAGCGGAAGGGAGGCGAGAATGGCCTGCATCGTATCTGACATCTCATTCTGTTCTGAAGCTGCTGAGGCCAGAATTGTGTTTTGCGTTAATTGCTGCACAATGGCAGCAGCCTTCGGCTCACCCATTAGGTCGCTAACTGTTGAAAGACGTGTGAACCTTTTTGTTAGTGGAACCGTAGAGGTCACATGTATCGTTTCACTTGCCGTGATGGCCGCAGAGGAATGGCCAACCATAATTTCGAAATCGCCACTTTCCACATGCCAATCCTTCAACTCGGTATTATAGTAAGCGAAGGAGCGTTTATTCAATAGAAAGGAAACGGATTTAGTTTCGCCCGGCTCAAGCTGCACTTTGACAAAGCCCTTTAATTCTTTGACCGGTCTTGTTACAGTACTGTGTACGTCCCGAATATATAATTGCACAATTTCCTTCCCGGCTCTATTCCCGGTATTCGTCACATCCAGGCTTACACGTACAGTTTCCGTATCGAGCATTTCTTGCTTCTCCACCTCAAGCCCGGAATAAACAAAGCTGGTATAGCTAAGACCATGCCCGAAAGGGAATAACGGCGCGCGATCAACACTCTCGTAATAGCGATAGCCTACAAAAATTCCCTCTTTATAATGAACTTCATCCCCTTCGCCCGGGAAATTCAAATAGGAAGGATTATGCTCAAGCTTCATTGGGAAAGTCTCCGCCAGCTTGCCGCATGGATTGGCGTCTCCAAACAGCAAATCAGCGATTGCGCCGCCAAGCGCCTGACCGCCCAAATAAGCCTCGAGCACAGACTTAACACCATGAATCCATGGCATTTCAATCGGTGCGCCATTGCATAGCACAACGACAACTTTGCTATGCTCAGCTGCAACTGCTTCGATTAAGCGAACCTGATTGGCCGGCATACGGAGATGCGAGCGGTCTACCCCCTCCGTTTCGTAACGGTCCGGCAGGCCTGCAATAATAACTGCCACGTCTGATTGGGCAACCAATTGCACGGCTTCGGCTATAAGCGCATCATCAACCTCATCGCTTTTTAGATCATAGCCTTGTGCATAAGATACTTTCGCATCGCTGCCAGCTGTTTTGCCTATTTCCTCGTAAATATCATCCAGTTTAGTCGGCTTAATATGTGAGCTGCCTCCGCCTTGATAGCGAGGGGTCCTCGCCAGCGCGCCAATCAGTGCGATGCTGCCCGATTTGGCAAGAGGAAGCAGTTCTTCCTCATTTTTAAGCAGCACCATGCTCTCTCTCGCCACTTCACGCGCCAACTGATGATGCGTCTCCTGATCATAGCTTGCGCCTTCCTTCCGCTCATCAACCGCTCTGAAGATAATCGCAAGCAGCCGCTCTACCGCCCGGTCAAGCACCTGCTCATCCAGCGTTCCGCTTCGAACAGCCCCTACTATTTTCACATCATTTATTCCGTTTGAAGACGGCATTTCCAGTTCCAGCCCCGCTGCCAATCCGGCTACCCGCTCATTTACCGCTCCCCAATCGGAAACGACAAAGCCTTCGTGTCCCCATTCTTGTTTCAAAATACCGGTTAGCAGCCGCTCATTTTCCGAACAAAATTCGCCATTCACTTGATTATACGCACTCATAACTGTCCAAGGCTGCCCTTGCTTAACCGCTCCTTCAAAGCTGGCCAAATATATTTCCCGCAAAGTCCTTTCATCTACTTCTGCATTGGTGGACATGCGTCGATGCTCCTGATTATTAACGGCAAAATGCTTCAGCGATGTGCCTACTCCCTGACTCTGCACCCCCATAATATGATGGGCTGCCATTTCTGAAGACAAATAAGGATCCTCGGAAAAATACTCGAAATTTCGGCCGCACAAGGGTGAGCGTTTAATATTCGCACCCGGTCCGAGCAGCACTGCCACTTCCTCCGCCTGGCATTCTGCCCCCAGCGCTTCACCGACCTTGCGAATCAGTCCCCGATCCCATGAGCTCGCCATGCCTGCAGCCGATGGAAAACAAGTGGCCGGGACGCTGTCGAACAGCCCCAAATGATCGGCTGAAGCACGCTGCTTCCGCAAGCCATGGGGGCCATCTGTCACCATAACGGATGGAATGCCCAATCTTTCTACGCCTTTTGTATGCCAGAAATCCAATCCCGAGCAAAGACCGGCCTTCTCCTCCAAGCTCATCTGTGCAATAAGCTGCTTCAAATCTCTTTCCATCGTATTCTTCTTCTCCTTCCTGATCTCTTAACTGTTCATTTTGGCCGCAATCTTTCTTTGCAGCGAAATAGCCGCTTCATGGTATTTCTCTGGAAACTCTTGTGGGTGTTTATTCATTAATTGTTCAACAAAATGTCCTCTTCCTGTCTCTTCCAATCTTTTTATATATCCTGGCAAATAGCCTTTGGCATGGAATGGCCCGCCTTCTTTCATCACAGTCCATAACGGGTCCCTGTCGTCGCCGGAGCGGCTCATCATCTCGTCATGCCATTCATTCAAATAATAAACGGCTTGCATGCATATCTCCTTATGTTTAGCGGCAATATTATGCTGCTCCTTCGGATCATCCGCCAAATTGAAGAGCATCTCCTTGTCGAACATATGAAAACCATCATGGTAGGAACGAATATACAGCCAATCACCAAATCGTACGCTGCGCTGCACGACGTGAGCACATTGGGAAACAACCGCATATTCCCTGCCGCAGCTTTCCCCTTTCTTTAAAATTGGAGCGTAACTCGTTCCATCCCATTCCGGCATAAATGGGCCGCCTAGCATATCGGCCAGCGTTGGCAGCAGGTCCAGATGCAAATGAATATCTTCATTGACAATTCCCTGCTTCATACCTGGCCAGCGTATAATCATCGGCAACCGGCAGGTGCCCTGATCCGCAGTGGCATGCTCGCCGTAAATGCCGAGCTGCCCCATATTTTCACCATGGTCAGCGGTAATAATAACAATCAAGTCATCCATTACGCCTTGCTCCTCCAGCGAAGCAAACAACCGGCCGATATGGTCGTCCATGTAGCGAATGCCGCAATCATAGCCATCGATCATTGTTCTTAATCCATCCATATCCATTATTTCGCCTGGATGTCGGGGGAATCTCGCACTTGTCTGATTGTCATAGGTTTTATTTACAAAATCGATATTCAAATCACGGGCGCAATGCGAGCCCACCATCTGCTTATGCTGCTCCAGCACTTCCTCTGTCAGCCATTCCGGCAGCGGCTCATGCTCGAACGGATTGCCATATTCCAGCGGCACGCGATAAGGAGTGTGCGGATCCCAGAAATTAATATATAAGAACCAATCGTCCTGCTTCGCATTGCGATTAATCCAATCTAGCGCAACTGGAGCAACATGCTCAGCTGATTCATTACCGTATTTGCCCGTATTATAAATCTCATTGAATCCCGCATAAAAGCCGAAGGTGGAATGGCGCTGGGCAAACGGACTGATCAGCACTGTATTCAAATTACCCGTTAAGTTTAAGTATGAAGGCAAAGATCCGCCCCGCGTCAGTCTGCCCATCAGTTCCCGCTTCTCACCTTCCAGCTTCATATCGCCAGCTGTTCCGCCGTGGCCGACAAGCCCATTGCGAATGCCGTATTGTCCGCTCATCAGCGCGGTACGCGAAGGGGCACAAGGCGCATCCGAAGTATAGTAATTGGTGAACCGCACCCCTTCTGCCGCCATCCGGTCAATATTCGGCGATGTATGACGATGATAGCCATAGCAGCTCAAATGATCCGGACTCGTAGAATCCAAGTCAAGCAACAATATTCTCATTATGCCCGCTCCTTTACTTTGTGCTTATTTCAAACCTAAGCGACTATACTGCTCTTGCGGCGCCTGTTCGTTTTCCATAGCCTGTATCAAAAGTGCCTTATAGAATGCTATTTTCTCAAAGTCCTCAACAGGCATCTGCTGTCCGTAATCCAACGCGATATGATAGAGAAGCGATTGCTGCCCATGCTGCGCTATCCTAAAAGGTACTCCCGGTTGGCTAATAGGAATCCGAAAGACGGGATATTCTGTATAAGGCAAAAACCTGCCTGTTTCTATATGCTTCTCATAGCCTGCTCCCAAATAAGAGCCAAATGTAGTAGGTATAGCTGTATAGGTATAGCAAGGGGTGTTGTCTTCCCTAACCGGTGCGCGTAGATACGTATAAACGCCATCCGTAATATTAACAGTCATGCCATACATGCCATAAAGCGCATAGTTTCGTATTGCCGATTCCTTTCCCTTCAATAATTCCAGCAAAGAACGGCCTCTTACCACAGGCGGTATATCCACTCCAAAATAGTCCAATATCGTCGGCATCAAATCTATGTTTTGCGTAATTGACTCTACTCTTTTCTCTGACGGCTCAAGCCCCGGCATATGAATCATTAAGGGCAGATGCGCAAGCTCGTTATAGACATGCATAATGTTTTTCCCTGTCCAATCATGCTCTCCAAGTAAAAACCCATGATCAGTCGTTAGAATAAACAGAGTATCTTCCCAAAGCCGCTGCTCATCCATCACCTTCAAGAGCTTTCCCAGCCAATGATCGATCATAGTCAAGTTAGCTGCATAGCGTTTGCGCAGATGTTCCAGTGCTTCTGGCGGCTCCTCCGCCTTCCCGTATTTGGGCCAATTAAATGGCGGTCCGTCATAATCGTCCTGGTATAAATCCAAGTAATGCTGCGGGCAGTCAAACGGCTCATGAGGGTCGAAAGCTTCCACCATCAGGAAAAATGATTCCGCCTCCTCATTATCCTCTAGCCACTGGCACGCTGCCTGCATTGTTTTTGGCCCCGGATAGTCCTCTTCATTCTTTATGATCGAACGATTATTCTCATACTGAGGCACTACTCTTCCATAGTAAGCTTGCGGCATATTTGCCGGCAGATTAACCCTGGAAACAAAGGGGTCGCTTTCCTGACCGCGGTGCAAATCCCAGCTGGAAAACGACTGGCAATAATTTTCCCCGCCTGTTTTAAAGTAATGATAATGATCCGTCACGATATGCGAGAAGATACCATGGCTTCTCAGCACCTGCGGCAATGTAACATCAAACGGTTCTATTCCTCCCCAGCCCCGCTCCAGAAAGCTAAGCCGACCTGTCAAAAGATCGCGCCGCGCCGGCATGCAAGGCAATGAACCGGACCAATGATTGTTAAATACGGTGCATTTCTCAGCCAGCCGCGCAAGATTCGGCGCTTTTGCCCAGGCCGCGGGATTGTAGCTCTCCAGCATATGCCGATTAAGAGTATCCAGCAATACAACAATGGCTTTCATTGTAATAAAGCTCCTTTCTCAACTCATTTACCCTTTCACAGAACCGACCAGCATTCCTTTATTAAAATATTTCTGTAAAAATGGATAACAGACCAGCAGCGGCAATGCCGTTGCTATGACAGCGGCCATCTGGACAGGCGGACCGTACTCGAACGCCCCTATATTCAGTTCCATGGCAGAGTCCGACTCCAGCAGCAGCTGGCGCAAAAACACTTGTACGGGCCACTTGCTGGAACTATTCAAATATAAAATGGCTTGAAAGTAAGAGTTCCAATGTGCAACCCCATACATCAATGAAATTGTAATGATTGAAGGCAGGGACAGTGGAATCGCTATTCTAAATAGCAGTCTCCATTCATTACAGCCGTCCATTCTAGCCGCTTCCTCCAGCTCACTGGGAATGGTCGAAAAGAAGCTTCTCATAATGATTAATATAAATGGCGCGATCGCCCCGCTAAGGAACAAGGACCAGTAACTATCAATTAGTCCAAGCTCCTTCACGATCATATACGTTGGAATAATGCCTCCATTAAAAATCATGGAGAATAATACTAGAAAATTAAGGATCGCTCGTCCCTTCAGCCATTGCTTTGACAAGCCATAAGCCATAAGGCAAGTAATAATTACATTAATCATTGTACCGACTATTGATATATAAAAAGTGTTGGAAAATGAAGCTAGAAATCCTCTATGGTTTAATAAATAACCGTAGGAATTAAGCGTCCACTCCTTGGGGAAAATGTAAAAACCCCGCGATATATATTCCGCTTTTGTTGAAAACGAGCTGAATATGACGTACAAAAATGGAAAAACAACCAATAGCATTGAAATAATCAATAATCCATATACAATCACGACAAACAACAGATCGTTCTTATTGGTCAAGAGCTTTCTGGCCATTAATACACACCCTCTTCACCAAATTTTTTAGCTAACCAATTGGCTGTTATTACGAATAGCAGGCCAACAAAAGATTTGAATAAGCCGACAGCTGTAGTAAAGCTGTATTCTCCTTGGAGAACACCTTCGCGGTAAACATAGGTATCAAACACGTCCGATACGTCCAAATTCAACGAATTTTGCAGCAAGTAAATATGTTCAAACCCCGTTTCCATAACTTGACCCAATCTAAGAATAAACATCAAAATGACAATTGTTTGTAAAGCGGGCAACGTTATATGCCACATTTGCCTCCATCTGCTTGCCCCATCCATCACTGCTGCTTCATATAAGGTCGGATCGATAGAAGATAGGACGGCCAGAAAAATAATAGCTCCCCATCCTGTCTCCTTCCAAATGCTTTGCAAGATATACATTCCTCTAAAATAATCCGGATCCGTTAACAGTTCTATTCGAGATAAGCCATTTTCGGCAAGCAGCTTGTTAATCCCGCCATCTTGAGTAGCGAACAGGACAACAGTTATACCGACTACAACTACCCACGAAACAAAATGGGGAATATATATAACCGTTTGTACTGTTCTTCCAAACCATTTGATGCGTGCTTCATTTAATAACACCGCTATCAAAATTGGGGCCGGAAAATAGAGAAATAAATTAAGTGCGCTGAGTATAAGCGTGTTTCTAAGCAGCATCCAAAAATCAGGATTCGTAAATAAATGATTAAAGTGCTGAAACCCCGCCCACGGGCTTGCCCAAAGTCCGTCAAATGGATCAAAGTCCTTGAACGCCAAGATAATGCCGCCCATTGGCGCATAGCGAAATATTAAAAAGTAAAGCAAGCCCGGGATAATCATTAAATATAGCGGAAAGCCCAGCCTCAAAGATTTCCTCATGTGCAATCTCTCCCTAGTTACTTCAATAGCTGGTACTGTTCATTGATTTCTTTAATAATCTCGTCACCGCCATCGCGCTTCCAAGCTGCCACTGCATCATCGACCGCAGTAAGCGGAAGTTGCCCTACAATTACTTTTGACATTGTTTCCATCCATTTTTGCTGAAGCCCCGCTCCCTTTTTATTGAAGGTTTCACTGGCCAGCCCTTCTGCCGGATTTTTCAAGCGATACTTTTCATTATTAGCAATAATCGTTTTTATGTTGTTCGCGTACTCCTGGTCATCCCATTTCCGGATTTGAATGCCCGGATCGAATCTTCTAAAAAACCAAGTGGACAGCAATTGCGGCCGGTCTTTATCAAAGTTTTCGAGTTTTACATACTTGTCATCATTTTCTTTTTTATAATGAACGCCTTCCAAGCCATGCTTGATCAAGTCGTAGCCTTCATCAGACACCAGATAATCAAGCAGCTCCAAAATCCGCTGTTTTTTTGCCGCATCCAGCTTATTATTAATTACAATTTTATTGGTCATCAGCAAGGTTTGAGTAGCTTGAATGCCAGTCGGCCCTTTCGGCGGAAACAGCTGCACCAATTCGGCATCAGGAGTCAGCTTTTTTAAAGTGGGCAAAGTATTGTTAAAAAACTCGTTGGTAACGACCATAGCTATGCCTGTTTTGCCCGCTTCCAATTTTGCCACGCTGTCTTTTAATTTATTGGACATAAAATCTTTATCCAGCACACCTTCACGGTACGCTTTGTTCATATACTCAGCAAACGCTTTCAATTCCTCGGCCTGAACTTGCATTGGAATCAATTGCCCGTCTTCTTCATACCATTCATTAGCCAAGCCGAAAGCGCCCATTAACGGTTCAATCTGAGAAAATTTATTGTTAACTACACTAAACGAAAAGCCAGATGTATCTGCGATGCCGTTATCGTCAGGATCCTGCGTAGCGAACGCTTTTGCCACCTCATAAAATTCTTCAACTGTTGTAGGCGTATTCAGCTTCAGCTTATCCAGCCAATCCTGCCGGATCGCCAGCGTATCCCTCGTATCCGTTACATAATACGGAAACCCGTAATACTTATCTTTAGGATTCATAATAGCCATGCCATCTTCAGGGAAAACCGACAAATTCGGATATTTGTCAAGCTCCGGTTTTACATCCATGAAAATGCCCTTATCCCGCCATTTATTAAATTCTGCCTCCTGAATAAAGAATACATCAGGAAACTCGTTAGATGCCGCCATCACATTAAGCTTTTGCGGATAAGTATCCGATGGAACCCATTGTACTTTGAATTCAATATTCATTTTTTTATTAATCTCTTTAATAACAGGATGATCCTCCGGCCATCCGCCGCCGGCATAGCTTACGGTCATCATATTAATCGTCATTTTTTCTTTACTGCTGCCTTCGCTTCCTTGTTTATCCGGTTCCTTACCGCCTTGCCCACAGCCAGCCACACTTGCAAGTACGATTGCCATGATGAATACTGTTAGCCATTTTTTCATGTTCGATCCCCCTTAGGATGTTTTCATAACTAACAATACAATTGACCGCCTTCTTTTTCATTATCCGATCTTTTTATTCCTAAACCGATCTTTTTATGAACTGCGAAAAGGGATGCGAATACTAATCACGCTTCCGCGATTCGGGAATGAATTCAACTCCAAACCATAGCCTTCTCCATATTTCATCAGTAGACGGGCATGCACATTCGCTAGCCCAATAGTGCCGCTCAGCAGTGACTGTTCATTGGAAGAACGATTATTAAATTGATCCTCCAATCCCGCTACTTTATCGTCGGCAATTCCCGGACCGTTATCTGCAATCTCAATGACCAGGTCGCTTTGGCTTTGATAAGCCGTTATAATAATTACCGCATCACCGCCTTTTGGTTCAACCGCATATTTAACGGCATTTTCCACAATTGGCTGAATGCTCAGCTTAATGATGGGACAGCTTAGAAACTTGTCGTGGACACGCACACTGCTTTCGAACTTTTTAGGATAGCGGATATGAATGATTTCTAGATACTTCGTTAATATTTGCAATTCTTCTGCCAACGTGACTTCGTCGTAAGACCATTTCGCAGCATAGCGGTACACGTCTGCCAGATTATGCGCAATTTTCTCTATCAAAGGAACGTCTTCCAGATAGGCAATGCTTTTGATAATATCCAGCGTATTGTACAGCAAATGCGGATTGATCTGATTTTGCAGCGCTCGGATCGTCGCTTCGCTTTGCTTCAACTGAAGCTCAACTTCCTTCACTTTGTAATACGAAACTTCCTCCATCAAAATAATGAGCTGCTCCACCATTTTATTAAAGCTATTGTTCAATACTTGAAATTCATGGATCGTTGAATTTTTTTGTGCTCTGGCATTCAAATTCCCCATGGCTACCGATTCCATAAGAGATTTCGTATATTTGATCGGATTAATAAATTGACGCAGCAGCAAAGGAATAAGAATCATAATGACTACAGCGATTATGATAAACATGATCAAGGTTGATTGAACAGCAGACTGCAAATTGTCGGCCATTTCTGCATAAGGAACGATAGATACGATCTTCCAGCCAGTTTTATCCGATATCCCGTAAGAGACCAAATAAGAGGTGCCATTTATTGAATACAGCTTCGCTTCCATCTGATCATCCAGATTAAGCTTGTTCAGTTCGGTTTCTGTTCTAAGCTTACCAATCCACTCTTTATTGGGGTGGTAAACAAATGTGTCCTCCTCTGAGAGGATGAAAAAAAATCCGCTCTTCCCCAGCTTGGATTCGGTTAAAGTGGCTTCGACCTCAGATAATGAGAATTGGATAATCAAATTACCGAGCATCTCCAAATTTTGTGTGCTGTGAATCGGAATCACCATGTTCAGTACAAAAGGTCCTGAGTTTTCCAAACGCTGCGTAGGCAATATCATCACTTCCGGGTTAGGAACGACCTCGTACCAGGGATCATTTTGATAGGTGCGGTTGCGGTTAATATCATTAAATAAAGATAGAATACGTTTGTCATTGGATACCAAGTACATATTAATAATTTCCGGAAAGTTAAAGGAAACGTATGTCTTCATTTCCATCTCGATTTCGTTGATATCCTCCGGCCTTGGAACATACTCTTTCGTGAGCCACTTCTGCGTCAATGTTGTATTGATAAGCGTATTCGTTGAATTTTTCATTTGTTTAAAGTAAAACTCCAAATGATGATTTAGACGGCTCGTTGCTTCTGCGGTAATCAGATCAAAATCTTCTTTTACAGCTTTGCTGTAATAGTAATGCGAGAACAGGGCCGTCATTCCGATCGATACAATACTTAATGCCAGAAATAAAAAGATCATCCGATGCTTGATCGATTTAATTTGAAAGCGGCTTAGCTTCATAGCCCAAGACTCCTTCTGTATTCATTAGGCGTTTGATTCGTTATTCTTTTGAACAACCGATTAAAGAAAGGCAAGGATGAGAAGCCTACCATGTCTGCAATTTCGTATACTTTCAGATCATCGTCGAGAAGCAAGCGCTTTGCTTGTTCGATTCGAAAGACATTCAAATAGTTAGTAAAAGAGTCTCCGCTGTTCATTTTAAACAACACACAAAAGCGGGAGACACTTAGATCAGAATGCTCTGCTATTTGCGCCAATGTAATTTCCTTATGATAATTTTGTTGGACATAGTCATTTACTTTTTTTAAGAGCAAATGATTTCGATGGTCATCCCGATGTTGAAAGCGCGACCAATTTTCAAGCAGCTGAATAAAATAGCTTTGGATAGCCTGGATATCTTTGTCCGCCTCCAGAATGGATCGTTCAAATCCTGGTATGACATTTTCCAGCAGATCATTTATTTTATTTGAGAAAATACGCAGCATCCCCAGCTTCATTCCGGCATTCATTTGTTTTGCTTTCATAACCAGATTGACCAACTGCATCGCTTCCTTTACCAGTTGCTGATGATCAGTCGAGCCCATCTTTTCAACAAATTGCTGGATTTGCCGGACAGCTTCATTGCTGTGACTGGCATGCTGCAAACGCTCAACAGAGCGAATCAGCGCCGCCTTCAAATCGTCCGCGACTACCGGCTTTAACAAATATTCAGTTGCTCCATAACGCATGGCTCGCTGTGCGTAATTAAAATTTTCATAGCCACTGATCACAATAGGAACAATCGGAATTTTATATTCATCGCACATTTGGAGAAGAGACAAGCCATCAACCTGCGGCATGACAATATCTGTTATGACTACTTCTGGCCATAATTCATTCAATACATTCCAAGCCTCTATGCCATCGCACGCTTGTGCAACTACTTTAAAATTCAGATCAAAACGTTCGATCATTTCCACGATTGCATTGCGAATCCACACTTCATCTTCTGCGACTAAAACGTGATACATCCTATCACCTCAGTTTTTGGATTATGAAAATACAATAGCAAAAAACCAGCAAAAAATTGCTGGTTAATTTTGGTTTTACACTTACGGTATTTGAGTTTGTCATTAATCATCTATTAATTTTTTCGATGTGTCAATTGTTAATTTTTTAAGATTTTGAACTCTTGCGCCCCAGTGATTTAATCTCTTACATTACCAGAGCCTCATCTTGCATTCTCCATAATATTTCAATAACGGTTTCCTCAGGTGTCATTTCAGACGAGTCCAGCCACATTCCGATTCGAGGGGTTTCATTTCGTAACAGGCTGTCTAACTCTTCCACGGTCCAAGCACCATACCCTTTTTTAATACGGGCAGCTTCCCTCTGTGCGACAACTACCGGGTCTGGACAAAGCACCACAACATAAAAGGGACGGCTTTGAATAAATGAAATAAATTCGTTCAACATGGGACCAACCACAACATCCTGAACGATTACTGTAAACCCGGATTGAACATAGGTTTCGGCAGACTGTGCGGCTAGTCGATACCTGAGCCTTAATTGATCCAACTCTTCTGTTTGCGCGTCTGGCTGTATTTCTTTACGGTTATTAACGATCATTCTTCGATAAATATCTCCCCGTAAGTGTACCGATTTCTCGAATTTTTCAGAAAGCAACTGTGCAACTGTTGATTTTCCACTCGCCATTATTCCAGTAATTAGAACGATGCTAGGTTGTTCTGTGAACATTGACTCATCATCTCCTTCTTTGCAGCTTCAAGGAACGAAAACAACTGTCGATTCATTTCTTCCGCGCCTGGTCCCAGCCAAATCAAGTGTCCCCATAAATCAAGCTCGCACAGCTGGGCGTTCGGTATTAGTCGTTTAGCATGATAAGCATGATCCACACTTACGGATGCATCATGAATACTATGCATAATTAAAGTAGGGCATTTGATGGCTGCAAGCGCTGAATTCGCATCTTTACTGGTATGAACCAAATCTATCAGAAAGCCGTGTCCTGAACGCTGTTGAGCTATCAGGCTTTTAAATTTTCTACGATCGGCATTATTGATTTGCGGTAATACCTTTTTCTTTGGCAGTTTGGTAAAAGAGGGAAGCATGTTACTCAACAGAAAGGATGGAAATAGCTTATTCAAAAGTCGAATCATGGCCCAAACGAATTTTTCTGTAGGAGGCCTAAACAACATTTGAGCAGATTTATACAGCTTGTCGTCTGGCTTTATCCAGCATCGGGTTACAGCGGATTGCAGGACAAGGCTCCTTACTCGATCTGGGAATCTGGATGCCAAATGAATTCCGCTTGGGCCTCCGGCGGACATCGCAATAACATGAACCTGGGGAATTTGCAGCTCATCAAGCAGCTCAATATACGAATCACATGCGACAATAAGCGATTCTCCAAGTTCCTTTGATGTTTTTCCGTAACCCGGTCTTGAAGGAGTAATGACAGAGAAGTGATGAGCCGCAAGCTCGTTGCTGCCTAATTCCGCATAGCAGCTCGAATGGCCCCCATGCAGAACTAATACCGGTTCTCCTTGGCCGACAATGCTGTATTCTAACATAAATCCGTCTTTGGTCTGGTGTTGACGAATAGACTTATTCATTTACACCCCTCCATAAATAAACTTTGATTCATTATTCCAGACTGTTGAAAAACTTATTTGGAAAGTGTAACGAATGCTAGAAGGCTGTCGATTCATTGTGGGCAACGATTGATAAGCAATGAGAAAGGGGTAACGGAGAGCAAGAATGGGAATGGAGAAGCGGCAGCGTCCGCTATCTACAATGAATCGACAGTCTCGCTAGAAGCGCTATTATGCCGAAAATGCTTGAATTAAAAATCTAACGAAGCTAGACGGTCTTATTGGGGGAAAATGGTGCTAAAAACGTGTTTTGTTCACACATAGAGCTGCTAGGCTTCGTTACATTTTAAAAGGGGCCGTTTTAGTTAAAATAGCGCTTGTAATCTTTATTAGAAAAATACTCCGCCGTCCTTTGGACGAAAAAACGAATCCTAATTAAAGAATAGCTTGCAAACCTTGAAACCAGACTAAAAAATATTGGCGCACCATTCTTTTGCAATCTTCGGCTCCCTCGTTAAGCCTAATAATCTCAAAATATCCTTGCAGAAATGCAATGGAAACAGGCCAAGCGATTTGAGGATTCAAGCCCTCCCCGCCCTTATTGCTGTAATCCGCTAAATGCACAGCTGCATTATCAGCCATCATTTGATAAAATTTCTGAACAGCGTTTTCGTTGCGGGTGCCTCTGGCACCATCGATTAAAATTAAGAGCGGTGTACGGAATTCAACGACGATATTCGTTAACGCTTCAACGATAAGTTCGAAGATATTTCCTTGACCGTGTGGTTGAGTATGGTGGTTGCTTATCAGCGTTTCCAGCTCATGGTATACCGGCGATACAACGGAATCAAACAAGTCTTCTTTATTCTTATAATATCTGTACAAGTTCCCAACAGAGATGCCCGTCAGTGCCGCAATTCTTTTCATGGATGTCCCCGCAAATCCGAATTGAGCAAACTCATCTTGAGCACTCCTGATAATTGCTTGTCTTAGTTCCTCTTTCAAAACCTGAACCATAAATGAACCTCCATTCATTATTGAATTATAAAAAAAAATCCCCATAAACGCAAGTTGTTTGTTTCACATATAACCTCAACTGTTTTTTCCGACTATATGTTTACAGGCTGTTTAACGAAAAGCCTAAAAAGGCACAAAGAGTCTGTCAGAATATTACAACTGTTGATCCGCTGTTGTTTGCAGTTTGTTGGCAATTGTTTGCAACATGCCAGATATGACCAACAGAAGTCTATTCAAAAATCAGATACCAAAATATCGCAATTTCATTGCTGTTTTTATAAATACCCGCTTTTTAGTGCCATATTTGACGATAATCGTTGAGAAAATCAAAAATTAAAAACGATTAATCCCACGCATAAAATTCAAAATTGCTTCAATGCGTATTTTATCAGCACAATCTTCGCAACAAAAAAAATTAACCTTCTTTTCCTTAGCTTGTTTATATTTTAGTGAACCTTCGTATACCCTGAATGTCTTTTTACAAGTATAACAAAGTACATCATAGTAAAACATTGGTAACCCCCTTAGTGACACATCACTTCTTAGTTGATATGTCGAAGATTGTAACCAGTTCTCTCGTATATTCCTGAACATCTAAATGAGGCTTTCTCATTAATTCCATGGTGAACCCGTCAATGGCATTTCTTATTGTTAGCGCAATCACCCTTGCTGATGATTTGGTAAATTTCCGAAAAAGCCCTTCTTTCACCCCTAGGGCGAGAATATTTTCAATTGGAACTAAAACAGCTTCATCATGGTCTGCTGAAAAGTGAAGTTTACCATCAGCAGTTATGTTTTTAGAAACCAATTCTATAACAGCGAAAACATGCTGACGATTTTCAGCTACAAATGCAAGATTGGATTCAATATACACTCGAAGCATTTCTTTAGGAGATTTTTGAGCTTCTATTCTTGGAGCAATGTATGATTGCCAAGCTATATAGTATTTGATAGCTATTTGCTCCAATAATTCCTCTTTATTTGCAAAGTGATAAGAAATGACCCCCTTGCTGATTTTTGCACGTTTCGCAATTTCTCCTAAAGAGGCTTGAGTGTAACCTACTTCTGCGATTGTCTCAATCGCACATTCTACAATTTGAGCTCTACGAGCTTTTTCGATGAATGACATTTGTTTTTGGTTAGTTGGTTTGTTTTTTTTACTCATGGTTTTATTTTAGTACGGACGTACAAAAAAATCAAACAAAAAAACATCTAGTTGAATATTATCTAAATGGTTTTTGAGCCCCTTTGTAAAACTGCCAACAACACTAACCTGTGAACAACCTGAACCTAATCGCCCCGAACAGCTCCCGGTCATGACGGTTTGCGCGATCGGTGGGCTATGGTTTTGCCGCGTCCACTCTCCCGAACCTGCACGTTCCTGCTGCCGATGCCGCCAAACCTGGGGATATCGGAAACGCCAAGGAAACCCAAGCGAATTGCTCCAGAAGGCAATCGGACTCTTGCTCCGCACGAAAGGTTACGACGAACCGGCTTGTGGATGATCGGAAGCAAAGCGCATGATGCCATTCAACAACAACCTGGCCCGACTGCCCAACTGTGGCTGACTCCGTGCTTCTGTCAACTGCTTTCTCCGACTTCTTGTTAGCAAGCTGTTGACGGAAAAGCCAAAAGAGGGCCGCAACAGCCTGCCCACCGGCAACCTGTCACAACCCCTAATCCCGCGCCCGACGCGGCCTCTCGGCTCTTACTCGTCCCCTGTCGCCACCGGATTCTCGCTATTCGAACTCCAATCGCTCCAGCTTCCTGCATACAGCTTTACATTACGGAAGCCCGCATCCTTCAAGGCGAATACGTTCGGCGTAGCCGTAACGCCGGAACCGCAATAGACGATAATTTCATCATCTTTGTTCAAGCCTGCAAAACGCTCAGCTTGCTCTACTGGCGATTTCCAAGTGCCGTCACTGCGCTGGCCCTCCGCCCAAAAGCGATTGATCGCGCCAGGCACATGGCCCGCTGCCCGGTCTATCAGTTCAACCTCACCGCGATAACGGGCCCCTTCGCGTGAATCAATGATAACTGTACCGCTGACACCTAGCTTGCTCTTCACATATCGCTGGCTTACCAGCATTTCACTGCGCATTTTAATATCAAATTGAACGCCTTGTACCAGCTCCGGCACTTCGGCAGTAACTTCATATCCTGCCTCGACCCAGCCTTTAAAGCCGCCTTCCAAAATATATACTTCACCATCATGCCCAAGCCATTGCAATAGCCAACGCAATCTCGAAGACATTGCTCCGCCCTGATCATCATAGGCTATAACCGTTGTTTTATTGCCAATGCCGATCCTTTGGATAATGGCGGCAAAGTCTGTAGGTACGGGCAGCGGATGCCTGCCTCCAATCCCTTCAATATGCTTGGGGCTCGACAAATGTTGACTTAGGCTCAAGTAATAAGCGCCTGGGATATGGGACTCTGCATAAGCTTTCACACCAGCCTCTGAATCGTTAAGAACATATCTCGTGTCAACAATGACAAACTCTTTGTCGTTCAATCGCTCTCTCAACCATTGAGCTGTTTTAAAATGAGACATTTCAGGCACTCTCCTTCAATTATCATATCATTATCAAATTGTACCATGAATGACGCAATAGCTTAATATCACAGGACCGCTGCATTTCGTAAGTATGTCTATTGGTGTCGATTAATTGTGGATAGGGCAATAAGCAGTCGAAAGGGATGTTACTACGATCAAGTTTGGGATTCCGACCGCTGTTGTAGTCCCATTTTTTGATGAAATAACCCCTGTAAAGGATAAAATTGGCCTACAAAGGCGGACGCTTCCGCTTCTCCATGCGTTTTTTGGCAAAATAGCGCTGCTCAGCTTCGTTAGAAATTCCAAACTAACTAAATCCGCTGTCTAGACTATAGCGGTCAGCTCCCCCAGTTTAGTCTCATCGCTTACATATGCTTGCAGTCTCTACCCTCCATAATTATCGAGCCTAGTACTCCTGCAAATTCAAAATAAGGCTTTGCATTCTGAAAAAATCAGAGCGCAAAGCCTGTGCCTTAATCTTTATATTTACTGTTCTGAACGTGTTTATATATATTGAGGCTGACGCATGCTAGCCGACAGAGGAGTTAATGCGTACAAGCTCATCTTCAACAAGCGAGGTCAATTCATCCTCATAACCGCCTGTTATGCGATATTTACGTATATAGTCTTTTACAAATTTTCTTGGGTCCTTGGGTTGAAAAATTCTCGTTAGTTCTTTCAGGCTTTCCTTGACTTCATTCTGGCTATGCTTCGCCATGAAATCTCCTCCCTTATACGTGGATGGTCGTCCCAAACAGCAAATTCCGAGAACGGTTGCGGCTCTTACACCGCTCGCCCAATCGGTGCAGGCAACTCCATGGCCAATGAGTCACAATGTTTTCACTTTTCTTACTATTATATCAGTTTGATGTTCTATTTGAAAGTAAACAATTTTTAATGTTCTGACTTTTCTTGAATGTCAGACTTTTCTGCGGATGAGCCAGCTGGTTTTTCTACATATATATTATGTTCATTATGTTCATTTTTCCATACGTGGTTATCGTTATTTTTCAATGATTTCCCTGCAGAATGATTTGAAAAAGTCTCATTGGCCGCGGCTGCAAGCCTATCCTTGCGATATATACGTAAATAAGCAGCTACACCAATAACAGCTACAGCAATTCCAAATGCTAACACTAAAACAGTAAGCCATACAGGTACCACGCATGAGACCTCCTTTTCCATTTATTAGTTAGTATAACCAATAAAAAAGTCTCAAGCAACTTTCGTGGAACTGCCTGTATGGAAAATGATGGATTTTCTTTTTTGGACTAAGATATAATTCGATACAGCCCGCTAGACCATGCCAGCAGCTGTCCTTTTTCATCCTCAACCTCCGCTTGCAAGGTAATCGATCGTTTCGTCCGATGCAACAGCGTCGCTTTACATTGAAGCTTGCCGCCATTGCAGCTAGCTAAAAAATGAGTATTCATCGTAGCTGTTACTACCCGCTCATTTTGAGCATCACTCATAACCACCAGCCCCATCGCATTATCCATCAGCGACATGTATACACCGCCATGAACGATACCGAGTAAATTTAAATGCTCCGCTTCCGCTTCAAGGCTAATAATAGCGCTGTTTGTCGTAACCGAAAGTAATTCACAGCCTAATTTCCCCCAAAATGTTGTCTCAGCTCGCTTGGACAGCTTCATCAATTTGTCAGTAAAGTTTGGTTCCGCCCGGTCAGATTGAATGTCATCCACATGACTCACTCCTTGTTGTTTGCCTGCGAGGCTGTTTTTTGCAGCTCTTCCTCAACCAGTTGACGACGCAGCACTTTACCGACCATTGTTTTGGGCAGCGAATCGCGATACTCATACTTATGTGGCACTTTATATGCGGCAAGCCGTTCTCTGCACCAAATATTGAGCTGCTCCACAGAAACCTTGCAGCCCGCCTTAAGCACGATAAAAGCTTTGACTGTTTCTCCTCGATATACATCGCTTATGCCAATAACAGATACCTCTTTTACTGCTGGGTGCTCAAATAGCACTTCCTCTACCTCGCGCGGATAAATATTAAAACCTCCGGCAATAATAACATCCTTGATACGATCTATAATTGTAAAATAACCGTCCTCATCCATCGTGGCCAGGTCGCCTGTATGGAGCCAGCCATTTCGAAGCACGGCTTTCGATTCCTCTTCGCGATTCCAGTAGCCGGCCATCACCTGGGGACCACGTATGACAAGCTCGCCGATTTCTCCGGCAGGAAGCCGTTCATCCGTTATAGGATCGAAAATTGCCGCATCCGTATCCGGAAAAGGAACCCCGATCGTTCCTGTTTTTCTTCGTCCCCAAATAGGATTGGCATGAGTTACCGGAGAGGCTTCTGTTAGCCCATATCCTTCTATTAACCTGCCTCCGGTTAATTTTTCAAATTGCTCCTGTACCTCGAGCGGCAAGGCAGCCGATCCGCTTATACATACTTCTATTGATGAAAGATCCAAATGACTTGCCTTGTCATGATGAATCAAGCCAACATACATCGTAGGCGCACCCGGGAAAATCGTAGGCTTCATCGATTCAATTGTCTCCAGTACCTTGTCTATTTCAAAACGCGGCAGCAAGATGAGCATACCGCCGGAATAAACGGACATATTCATGAGAACAGTAAGACCAAATACATGAAATAACGGCAGCGCTGCCAAATATTTTTCTTCGCCAAACTTCATTCTGTAACACCATGCTGATGTTTGTATCGTATTGGAAACGAGATTTCTGTGAGTCAGCATGACTCCTTTTGGTTTGCCGGTTGTTCCACCTGTATATTGTAACGCGGCAAGCTCATTACCATAAACCAGCTCCGGCAGCTCGACGGAAGATACCGTTCGGTCTGCTATCCATCTGCGATAGGCGACAACACCATGGCTGCCGTATGGAATTTTTGCTTTAAAGCCTTCTTTACGCTGTTTAATCGGATAAAGAAGATTTTTAGGAAATGGCAATCCGTCTTTTATAGAAGTGACAATGACATGTTTAAGCTTAGGAAGCCTGTTCTCTTCAGCATCAGAGCCGCGAATTTTATGCAATCGCGGATAAAGCATATCAAGTACGATAATGGCAGACGCTTCGCTATCCTGCAGCTGGAATAACAGCTCCCGCTCTACATATAGAGGATTAGTCTGTACAACAATGGCTCCTGCCAGTAGAACGCCATAATAAGCTGTTACCGCCTGGGGGCAGTTAGGAAGCATAATTGCGACACGATCTCCCTGCTTAATTCCACTTGCAATTAAATTTTGAGCTAGTCGCACAGCAGCCTTGTGCAGCTCTTGATATGTCATTGTTTTACCCATAAAATACAAGGCGTTATGCTTCGGATATTTCTTAGCTGCATCCAATAAAAACTGCGCAATATTGACATCGGGATAATACAGGCTAGGCGCCACATCAAGCGGATACGACTTCAGCCATGGCCGCTGCTCGCGAAGCAGCTGCGCCTCATCCTTTGCGTCTGGCTCCGGATCAGCCTCAACCGCTGGCTCTGCTGAATCATTTCCAACTTCTGCCCCCGCTTCAATATTCTCATCGTTACCTACTTGCACTTCCGCTCCAACATCCGCCTCGGTATCAACTTCTACACTTGCTTCACGCTCACCCCCGCTATCCGCCTCGGCTTCTGCTGCCAAACCCGCTTCGATTGCAGTGCTATCTTCAAGTTCAGCTGACAACGCCAACTCAACTCCGCTATCTGCGGCAATATCGGATGCTCCCGCTTCTGTTTGTTCCGCCTGATTTTGAGCATGCTGCTGCTCAGAAGCTGCATCCCTGCTCGGCTTTTGCGAATCCATCTCATTCCCTCCCTGTTTACACTACATAGTGTTCACTGCGAATGACACGGGCTGCGATTTCACGCTTCAGCTTAGTTATGTTTACTAGTGGGGATTTCATAAGCTTTCGGAGCACGGACAATTGAATACGTAAGCCGTCATCCTGCTCAAGTGTCGTTAATGCCTGCTTGGCGATTGATTCAAGCTTATCCATAGCCTCCTGGATATACACTTCTGTCATCGTTGCTGCTAATGATGAAGCAGCTGCCGCCCCTGCACGTTCCATCATTTTCTTTGTTCGCAAATAAGCACTTTCCATCGCATAAATAAGGATCATCATATCCGCCAAAATGGCGAGCACCTCTTGCTCCTGCTCCAGCCTAGTTCCGAGTTTTTGTACAGCGATTCCGCCTACAGCCAAAAATGCTTTTTTTGCTTGGCTTATGCGATACTGCTCCTTGCTCAGCGACGCTATAAATTCGGGAGCCATATTAGGCTCAAGCAGCTCTGCCTGAAGCTTTTGGACTTTTTCTAGAAGCGGAAGCTCTCCCTTCATTGCTTTTTTTAGCAAGGTCCCTGGTATAAGCAGACGATTGATTTCGTTTGTTCCCTCGAATATCCGGTTAATGCGGGAGTCACGGTAAATCCGCTCTACTTTGTATTCGCGTATATAACCATAACCCCCATGAATTTGCACACCTTCATCAGCAATAAAATCAAGCGCTTCTGTGGCAAATACTTTAACAATTGAGCATTCAAGCGCATACTCGCTTATAGCGGAAGCGGCCAACCGTCCGGCATCAGCCCGGTCTGCACCTGCATCCGTCTCATCGGATTCACTCAGCATGCTATCGATTAAGCCTGCCGTACGATACACCATGCTTTCCATGACGTACGTTAAAATATTCATATCCGCCAGCTTGCCTCCAATAAGCGGGAAGGAGGATATCATCTGTCCAAACTGCTTCCTTGTATTTGCATAACGGGATGCAAGCTCTATCGTTTCCTTCGAGGTCCCAAGGCAAGCCGCCCCCAGTTTAAAACGGCCAATATTTAAAATATTAAATGCAATATGATGTCCTTTTCCGATTTCCCCCAGCACATTGGCTACGGGTACATGCAAATCCTCAAAATACAGCGGGCAGGTAGAAGAGCCCTTTATGCCCATTTTTTTCTCCTCGGGACCAACACTGAAGCCTTCCATATTGCGCTCCACGATAAAGGCTGTAAATTTGTCTCCGTCTATTTTGGCATATACGATAAACAAGTCGGCAAAACCGGCATTCGTAATATAAAGCTTGGAGCCGTTTAAAATATAATGCGTGCCCGCTTCATTCAGCTTCGCCACCGTCTTTGCGCCCAGCGCATCCGAGCCGGACGCAGGCTCAGTCAAGCAGTAAGCGGCTATCTTTTTGCCTGCAGCCAGATCCGGCAAGTAAGCTTGCTTCTGCTCCTCCGACCCGAAAAATACGATTGGCAATGTACCGATGCCTGTATGTGCGCCCACTGATAAAGCGAAGGAGGATGAAGCGGCGAGTGTCTCGGCCAGCAGTGTTGTGCTTACTTTATCAAGCCCTATGCCGCCATACCGCTCAGGCACATCAGCTCCCAGCAGCCCCATATCACCTGCAAGTCGCATCAGCTTAGTAGTCAGCTCATAATCCAGCGCTTCAATTTCTTCGTCATGGGGGACAATTTCTGTTTCTAAAAAGCCTCTTGCCGCCAACCCCAGCATGCTCTGTTCTTCTGTAAAATCCTCAGGTGCAGCAATATTTGCGGGATTGATATCCTCTATAACAAACCTTCCGCCTCTTCTAATCTTCTCAGACATTGCTTAAGCTCCTTTCGCGCCAATATACTAAAACCTCTGAGCCTATTCGCCGTTTTCTCCGTACACCTCAAATACTGCCGCAGCGCCCATTCCGCCGCCGATACACATAGATACAATCCCTACTCCGCCGCCTCGTCTGCCCAGCTCATGGAGCAGGGAAACCGTCAGCTTCGTCCCCGTGCAGCCAAGCGGATGACCGAGTGCAATAGCGCCGCCATTCACATTGATTCGTTCTTCAGGCAAATCCAGCTCTTGTATGATAGGAATGCACTGCGCTGCGAATGCTTCATTTATTTCATAAAGGTCAATATGCTCCTTTGTAATTCCAGCCCTGGCAATCGCCTGCGGTATCGCAACGATAGGCCCAATGCCCATTATCTCTGGCGCGACGCCCGCCACACTGTAGCTGCGCACTGCTGCGAGCGGCATTAGCCCCAGCTCGCGCGCTTTTTTTCTGCTCATTACGATTACGGCAGCCGCACCATCGCTCATTTGCGAAGAGTTGCCGGCAGTGACCGTTCCGTCGCGGGCAAAGGATGGCTTAAGCTTGGCAAGCACTTCCTCCGAAGTATCCGCGCGCACTCCCTCATCCTCAGAAAATATAAACTTCTCCTCCCATGGCCTGCCTTTCTCATCTGTGCCCGATCTCGTAGCTTCTATTGAAACGATCTCATTTTTGAATTTATCCTCCGCAATTGCCTTAGCCGCCTTGCGATGGCTGCTTGCGGCAAAAGCATCCTGCTGCTGCCGCGTTATGCCATATTGCTTAGCAACCTCCTCTGCCGTATGTCCCATTCCCATATATACCTCAGGCATCGTATCCATAATTTCCGGGTGCGGCGACAGATGAAAGCCAGTCATCGGTACATGACTCATGCTTTCAACCCCTCCCGCTAAGACGACATCTGCTTCGCCAAGCTTAATGCGCTGCGCGGCGTATACGATAGACTGCAGGCCAGATGCGCAAAAACGGTTTACCGTAACTGCCGGCGTCGTCACCGGCAAGCCTGCATACAACGAAATAATGCGTGCAAAATTTAACCCCTGCTCGCCCTCAGGCATCGCGCAGCCAATAATGACATCCTCTACAGCATCCAGACCAAGACCCGGCACCTGTGCAAGCGCGCCTGTAATAACGGCTCTGCCCAAATCCTCGGCGCGCACCTCTGCCAGACTGCCCTTCTTTGCTTTCCCGACAGCAGTTCGCACTGCTGCCACTATTACCGCATCCCGATCCTGTTCAATGAAGCAAAGCTGTGCTGACATTTATGCACTCTCCTTTCCCGATAACAGCTTTCTAATTGCGAAGCGGCTTGCCAAAAGTCAGCATATGGCTGATGCGCTCCTGTGTTTTTCGCTCGCCGCAAAGGCTCAGGAATGCTTCGCACTCCAGATCAAGCATATACTGCTCGCTTACCTCCGTACCTGAGCGGACATTGCCTCCCGCCAGCACATGAGCAAGCTTGCTGCCAATATGAGCGTCGTATTCACTAATAGCGCCGCTCAGCAGCATGGAATGAACAGCCAGCTTCAGCACCGCTTTTCCTTCACGCCCTGCAACTGCAAATCTTTCCTCCCGCGCAGGAGTATAACCGCAGCGATCCAGTTCAAGAACGGCCCGCTTCGCTTCTGCAATACGGGCATCCTGCCGCATAATAACGCGATCCTGCTCGCGCAACAGCCCCAGCTTCTTGGCATCATGCCCGCTGACAGACGCTTTGCCCATCGCAAGCGTCTCAAATACTTTATTAAGATGCGGCTGAAGATTCAGCCCGCTCAGAGCATCTCTAGCAGCTTCAGCGCGTCCTGCCGCCAGCAGCGCGGCTTCCTTTGAGCCGCCCCCAGCCGGGATTAAGCCTACCCCTGTTTCTACTAATCCAAAATAGGTTTCCGGCGACAATATAATTTGATCCGCAGGCAAGCAAGCTTCAACACCGCCGCCAAGCGTCATGCGGTGCGGCGCTGCTACCAGTGGGCGGCCCATTCTTTTCAGCCTCAGCATACTGCTCTGGAAGAAGCGTATAATATCTTCTACTTCATCCCAGTCGCCATTTTGCGCTTCCATAAGCAGAAGCACGAGATTGGCTCCGACGCAAAAATTCCGCCCTTCATTCGCCAGCACAAGACCGCGCCAATTTTGCTCCACCTCCGGTACAGCCTGCCTGATTGCAGACAGCACATCGCTGCCTATCGCATTGTTTGCCGAATGGAACTCCAGACATACTACGTCGTCGCCAATGTCAATCAAGCTCGCACCTGCCGTCGCCAGAACCGTTTTGCCTGATGCCTTCAGCGCTGCTAATGAAATAACGTCCCGCTCCTGCACTTCTTTCACATACTGGCCGCTATGCACATAAAATCTCTTTTCTTCATCCTGCTTATAAAAGCTTTCATGTCCAGCAGCAAGCCATTCCTCTACCCATTCCGGCAATTGCTCGCCTTCCTGCCTCATGCGCTCAGCCGTCTGACGCAAGCCAACCGCATCCCAAAGCTCGAACGGGCCAAGCTCCCAGTTAAAGCCCCATTTCATAGCCCTATCAATATCTACAATCGAATCGGCTATAATTCCTACTTGCTTGGCAGAGTACAGCCAAGTCGCTTTAAGAATCGTCCAGACGAACTGGGCATAAGGGCTGGCTGAATCGGTTTTTAATATCGCTTTCGTCTTGGCAGCTGTTCCTTTGGCTGCTTTGGCAGCATCAATAATTGGCGATTGCACGCTTTGTGAAGGCTCGTAATTCAGCGTTCCCCAACGTACAGCCTCAATCTTGGATTTGCCGTTCTTATCTTTCTGCTTGCGATAAAATCCAGCCCCTGACTTTTCTCCCAATCTTCCTTCAGCTACTAGCTGCTCTAGTACCGCCGGCTTTGTAAACAGCTGACGCTCTTCTTCGTCCCCGCTTCGTTCACGCACATTATCAATAACATGCAGCAAGGTATCAAGACCGATCAAATCAAGCATGCGGTAGGTAGCAGATTTCGGCCTGCCTAGCGCAGGACCGGTCAGGGCATCCGCTTCTTCAACGGTTAGCTTAAATTGCTCGGTAGCGGCCAGTGTAACGAGCATGCCGTGAGCGCCGATTCGGTTGGCAATAAAGTTCGGCGTATCCTTGGCGATGACGACTCCTTTGCCAAGCCGCTCCGTGCATATTGCGGACAGTGCAGCAAGCGCCTCCTTGCTTGTATGCGCCGTCGGAACAAGCTCGACAAGCTTCATATAGCGGGGCGGATTAAAGAAGTGCGCAGCAGCAAAATGCTTTTTAAAATCCTCGCTTCTGCCTTCCTGCATATCAGCTACAGAAAGTCCAGAGGTGTTCGTGCTGACAAGCGCTCCTTCCTTGCGCCATTTATCGATCCAACCCAGCACCTCCTTCTTGATATCGAGCCGTTCCACTACTGCCTCTATAATCCAGTCCGCCTCCGCTAAAGCAGGTCCTGCATCCGCCAGATTGCCTGGAGTAATCCGCCTAATAAAATCCGTATCGTATAGATGCGCCGGCTTAGCCTTGCTCAGCCTTTCCAAGGATGCCGCCGCCAGCTTGTTTCTTACGCTGGCATCCTGCAGCTTTTTACCCTGCTGCTTCTCTTGATCTGTCAATTCATTAGGCGCCTGATCGAGCAGCAATACCTCAAAGCCCGCATTGGCCAGCTGAGCAGCTATGCCTGCGCCCATCACACCGGAGCCTATTACCGCAGCGCGCTGCCAAGGCAAGCTGCGCAGCCTGTTTATCATTTCTGTCATGACTACATTCACCCCGCTATTCTATCCTTTTGCCAAACACGCTTAATGCCAGCAGCTCTGCAATATCGCGAGCAGCTACCGAACCGTCATCCTTAAGAGATTTAATGCCATCCTCCATCATCGTCAAGCAATAAGGGCATGCCGAGCTGATAACGGTTGGCGACACCTCAAGCGCCTGCTTCGTTCTTGCATAATTGATGCGCGTCCCAGCGTTTTCCTCCATCCACATCATGCCGCCGCCTGCTCCGCAGCACATCGCGTTAGAGCCTGAACGCTTCATTTCTTTCAATTGCATGCCTGGAATTGACCGGGCAATTTGCCTCGGCGCTTCATAGGAATCGTTATACCTGCCCATGTAACAAGAATCATGTATCGTAATCGTTTCGTTAACGTCGTGCTGAGGGGCAATCCTCCCCTGCTCTATTAAAGAAGCTAGCAGCTCGCTATGATGCTCGATCACAATATCTCCGGTCAAGCCAAAATCCGGATACTCATGCTTGAACGTATGATACGTATGCGGGCAGGCGGTTACGATATGCTTCATATTATATTTTTGAATGGTTGCTATATTTTCTTTGCAAAGCTCCTGGAATAATAACTCATTGCCCATTCTTCTTGCTGTATCTCCCGAGCTTCGCTCCTCCCCGCCAAGCGTTCCAAATGAAAGCCCCGCCTGCTCGAGCAGTCTAACGAGGTCAAAAAGCACCTTGCGGCTTCTTGCATCATAAGCCCCCATCGAACCTGCCCATATGACCACATCAGGCTGCTCGCCAATAATACTGAGCTCCTTCATCGTTCTTACGCGAATACCGGTTTGCTTCTCGCACTCTTCCATCCAGGCTGCGCGATCCGCTCGCGGCAAGCCCCACGGATTACTCTGACGTTCTATATTAGATAGCGCCCGCTGCCCGTCTGACGGCAGCTTGCCCTCCATCAACACTAAACTTCGCCTCATGTCGATTATTTTATCTACATGCTCATTCCCGACAGGGCATTGCTCCTCGCAATTGCGGCAGGTTGTGCAAGACCATAGCTCCTCCTCTGTAATAACGTCTCCAATCAGAGACAGCTCCTCAGCCTTGGCTGCCTGACTTATTTGCCAGCTTTCCTCCTGAAAAAGCATCGTGTCTGCTATGCCAATCGCGATGTCAGAGCTCGCCGCAGGCAGCTGCGCACTCTCTTCCGCAGCTTTGATCTTGCTTAAATCCAGTCCTTCCCATAGAGGGATAGCTGCTCCCATTCTATGTGCGCCAGACACCTGCTTATGAACGAGCCCCATTGGCATCCATGGGGACTTGCTAGTAATAGCAGCTCCCTTCTCTGTCAAATGATCACGAAGCTTCGTAATCAAATGCATAGGCGACAGCAGCTTACCGGTATTGGAGGCCGGGCATACATTCGTGCAGCGTCCGCATTCCACGCAAGCGTACAAATCAAGCAGCTGCTTCTGATTAAATTGCTCAATGCTGCCCACGCCGAACGTTTCTGCCTCCTCATCCTCCAGATCAAGGGGCGCCAGCTTGACTGCCTGCTCGCCTCTTCTGAACCAAATGTTGACCGGGGCTGTTAATAAATGAAAATGCTTGGACTGAGGAACATAGACGAGAAAACTAAGCAAAATAAGCAGATGCAGCCACCAGAACAGCTCGAGCCCTGCCACAGCCGCAATGCTGCCGGCTTTAATACCTACACCAAGCAGCACTGTTTCCAGCAAGCCGCTAATAGGCGCATGCCAGCCTGAAGGATGGGGACCGCTGTATACAAGCCGCTCAAAAGCAAGCGTCGCAAGCACAGTCAGCATCAAAGAACCGATAAACCACAACACAATAGAAGGCTTCCAGCCCCGCTTCAAGCGCTCCAGCCTTTCTCCGTAACGACGATAGCCGCCATATATAAGCGCTGCCAAAATAAGCAATACCGTAATCTCTTGTATGAAGGTGAACAGCTTAAAGTCAAAAAACGGCAGCACCTGGCCGTTATTCAGCCTTTTCCATATCAAATCAATAGCTCCAAACTGAAGTACAATGAAGCCGTAAAAATAAAAGACGTGCATTAGGCCGCTTTTTATATCATTTAATAATCTGCGGTGCCCGAGCACTTCCGCTGTAAAGCCCGTTCGCGGCTTTCTCCCTTGGCTCTTATGCTCAAATACAGCTGGAGTACCCAGTCGGATATAACCGATTCTTCTCCAGACAGCCATGCCAAAAAAACTAACCGCCGCAATGGTCAGCACAATTGCCAGCAAAAGCCTGGTCCAGTGGATCACCATTTCCACCAATGAAATACCTCCTCTCTCCCAAGGATAAATGTCTCCGCCGTCCTTTGGACTGGCGCGTTTACCGATGAAATATAAGAACAGATGTAAGGTGCAAAAACTTATACTTTCTTATATTTCGAAATAAGCTTCCATAGCGGCTTGCTTCATGCTGTTGCTTGCTGCTTCGCATGAAGCCGCTTCTTCCTGTTATGCCTGAGATAGTTTTCTAAATATATGAAAAACTTTGAATGAACATGCTTCTTTGTTCGTTTTTAAAGGCGGTCTAATGAACCTTGTAAAAGCATACAGTAGCATAGGAGACTGCCGATTCATTGAACGCGGAGGACAGTTTCTATTAACCCGTTCTATTTCAGTAAAAGAGGTGATAGCATGCAGCGTATTGTAGTGCTGCTGAAGCAAACCTTCGATACGGAGGAAAAAATATTGTTTCATGATGACGGAAGCATAGATGATCGCGAAGCCAAGCTCGTAATTAATCCTTATGATGAATATGCGCTTGAAGAAGCGATTAGACAAAAGGAGCAGCACGGAGGAACGGTAACCGTTATTACATGCGGAAATGAAAAAGCTGAGGAAGCGCTGCGCACTGCGCTGGCGATTGGGGCAGACGAAGCCATTCGCCTTGCGCAAGACAAGCTGCCTGATGACAGCTTCGAGCTTGCCAAAGCGCTTGCGGCAGCTATAGAGCCGCTGCAGCCGGATTTGCTGCTTGCAGGCTTATTCGCAGTCGACAGCGGCTCGGGCAGCGTCGCATTGCAGGTAGCGCAGCGGCTGCAAATTCCGCATGCATCAGCAGCTGTCAAGCTTGCGATACGTACGGCTGACCAGCTGGAACAGACGCCTATCACAGGCGCCAGCCATTATGCGGTAGTTGAGCAGGACATCGAGGGGGATGCTCAAACGGCGATTTTGCCTTTGCCGGCACTTATTACTGCCCAGCAAGGTCTTAACGAGCCTCGTTACCCTTCCCTGCCTAATATTATGAAAGCGAAGCGAAAGCCGCTGCATACCGTGCAGCCCGATGCCGGCAGCGTGCCCGCACGAACGCTTCGCACAAGGCTTATGCCGAAACCGCCTAGAGCAGCGGGTATCCGATTGGAGGGCGATGCCAGGCAGCAGGCTTTATCCCTTGTCTCCGCCCTGCAAAACAAAGGGCTGCTCTAAAACAGATAACAAAACATATGCATTTTAAGATCTTTAAAAGGGAGGTGCTTCTTTGCAACAAACGATTCTAGTATTTGCAGAATGCCGTGACGGCCAGCTGCGCCGCGTCGCATTCGAAGCTCTTCAGGCAGCAAGAGTACTGGCCGGATCAGATGGCAGCGTGCACGCTCTTCTATGTGCAAGTTCCGCTGCCAGGGACAATTTGGCTAAAGCGCTGGCTGCGCGGGGCGCCGACGTCGTACATATCGCAGATGCGGCTCAACCTTCAAGCAGCCCGGCAGAATACATTCATGCGGCACTGTCAGCTGCAACCGATCTTATTAAGCCGCAAACCGTTCTAATGGGGCATACCGCTCTCGGCAGAGAGCTGGCACCGCGGCTTGCTGCCGCCAAGGGAGCTGGGCATATTGCTGATGCAACGGCAATGGAAATCGACTCAACTGGCGAAGGAGTCAGCTTTATTCGTCCGATTTATGCGGGAAAAGCATTCGAGCATAGACGGTTTCAAACGAATGAATTGCGAATTGTAACGATTCGCCCGAATAACTTTCCTGCTGCTGAAGCGTCAGACAGCGCAGAAGCTGACAGCTGCACCATTCAAACCCTTGCCTTTGAGCCGCCGACGCTGCATACGATTATTAGCGAGGTTGTACGACGCGCAAACGGTCAAATGGATCTTTCTGAAGCGGATGTCGTCGTAGCGGGCGGCAGAGGAGTTCGCAGCGCTGACGGCTTCAAGCCCCTGAAGGAGCTGGCGGATGCTCTGGGAGGCGCAGTTGGGGCATCCCGCGCGGCTTGTGATGCAGGCTATTGCGATTACGCCCTGCAGATTGGGCAGACTGGCAAGGTCGTTACGCCAACCTTATACATCGCTTGCGGAATAAGCGGGGCTATTCAGCATTTGGCGGGCATGAGCCAATCACGGACGATTATTGCGATTAATAAAGATCCCGATGCCCCTATCTTTTCTGTCGCTGACTATGGCATCGTAGGCGATTTATTTGAAGTCGTGCCCATTCTTACAGAAGAAATATTAAAGCTGAAAGCAGCGAGCTCCTAGCCAAGGCAAGGATAAACGGCTCCGAGCAATGATGAACTTCTAAGGGTTGCCATAAACGCTATTCGTGCAAAAATGACCGCTTGAATTTTCTTACGGTTGCTAGTGTGCTTAATTCCCCAAAAAGCACTGATTTTGCGCGAGGAATCGTACAATAGCGCTCGTAGCAACCGTTAAAATCTCAAATGAGCTAAAATAATCGAAATAAGCATCTTCGGCAACCGTTAGGGTAATTTGTCAGCTGCATTATGCATTTATGCCGATTTCCACTCTATGAAAGTTGAGTTTGTAAATTCTGTATTTCAAAAAAAGGGGGATCCTTATCGTCAACTTGACGATAGGGATCCCCTTATTGATACGTAGCTCCTCGAATCGATATCTCAGAATCGACGTGGCAGACGTTCCGCTATTCAGCTACATGTTAATATCCTCGCCTTCGTAGGCAGCAATTATATCTCGGGCAAACTGCGGAATAGGCGTGCTTTTTCCCGTAACTGTATCCACCAGAACAATCGTCCCTCTGCCTGCTGCCTTCAATGCTTCGCCCACAACAATGGCGTATTCGATATCAATCGATGACCGTCCGATTCGCGCAGCTCTCACATGGAGATTCATTACATCCTTCAAATAAAGCTGCATCAAATACTGGCATTCCAAATCTGCGACAACAGAAACAGCCTGCTCGCCGAACAAGGCATCTGTTAAGCCGAGATTTTCAAAATACTCAATACGTCCCTGTTCAAAATACATAAAATAGCTGACATTATTAACATGCCCGAGCATGTCTGTCTCGCAATAGCGGATTTTGATAGGCACTGAAAACTTAAACTTTTTCAACCAGCCCTCAGCGTCTGGCTGCACAAAAGATGTTTTTTTCATAAGAGCGGCTCCAATCCAGCTGTACTGTACGAATTGTGCAATTCTTCTATCCCACTCAACACTGCAGCAGCCATTAAGCGCCGCAACATTTTTTATATTTCTTTCCGCTGCCGCAAGTGCAAGGCTCATTCCGGCCAACCTTTGCTTTAGCTGTCGAGCTGCTAACTGCAGCAACAGCTTGCTTGGACTCATTTTGTTCGAACATATTCTTAAGTTCGTAAGGCGTATGCCCAGCATTCGACCAAAGCCTAGTATTGTTGTACACCTCATTAATGATTGAGCTCACTAAATGTACTTGCTCGGCAGATTCAAATACAATATCTCTTCGTACAAACTCATCCATAATATCGGACATCGATGATTCCATCGAACAGGCAAGCTGAATATCATCTATCAACATTTCAAGGAAATCCTTGTCCTTGCACAAATAAGCCCCAACATAGTCATATAAAGTTTGCAGCTGCGACGTTACCTCATAATAACCAGAATCAGCATATTTCAGTAATTCTTTTGCTTCAGGCTCATAAAACGGTTTTCCGCTGCGTTTGAGCAGCAAATCAGCTAACTCGTTGCTAGTCTTCTCATCATCAAAATAACTGCTGGCGATATACGGCGGCTGCCATGTAAATATTTGCTGCTTCTGTAAAAACTTATTCACATACTGCATAAGCTCTTCCTCTGTCAGCTGAGCCGCTTGCTGCTTATTAAACACTTCGACCAATTGCTCAGGCTTAAACGCGCCATATAGATTGGAGAAAGCCGCAATATAGTTGTGTACAAGCTGATACTGGCGCTTTTCCTTTCTAACAGTTTGCTTATTCAAGCTTTCCCAGGTATCCCTAATTTCATCAGCTATTACTAAATATATATGATCCTCATAATAAAATAAGTGAATGATTCCAGCGTCCTGCAAATACGAGTAGAATCCTATTGGAGCTCCATCATAAACAAGCGGCTGCTTGCTATTCATAACTTCATCAAACAGCATCCACTCACGCTCGCCCATTATAACCAACGTATCAAGTAAATACTGGGCATCTGAAATAGCAGGCACAAGTGCGGCTGCCAGCTCGTCCTTGCCCATTTTGGATCGGCCGGCAATTTGATGCTGCGCAGCAAAAGCTTGCAGCTTTGTTTTGGTAAGCAGCCGCAATATATTCTCCAGCTTGGTTTCTACATCCTGTTTAATAGCTGTCTTCTTGTTCATTTCAAAATGATATTCTGTATAATCTTGCATTTCTAAAAATCCTCCCATTAATCAGGCAAAACAGAAAACTATCGTATAGTCCGTTTCATCAAATATATTTTATTATACACGTATCGCTTAAGACTGGCTATTCGGAGCACTGGGAAGAAGCATACATAGGCAATTGTGAGCAAGCATTCCTTCTCGCCGCCAAGTGGCTTCATCATTCCAAAAGATAAAAAGCTGCCTCGTTAGCGGGGCAGCCTGTTTTACGTCGTATCAATAGCTAAGCGTAATCGATCTCGCGCACACAATCCGGAGATTCATACTGATCATCGCGGACAGCATTCGTAACAGGATAGGCTCTCATAAAATAACTGTCCAGCGGCACAAGATGCTTCCGCAGCTGATCGATTTGATGTATATGCGGATGCAGCCACTCCTCAATCCCTTCCTCGTCCAAAATAATCGGCACGTTCGGCTGCCAAACCGACATCGCTCCCGACATTTCCGCGGTCAGCATTGTAAAAGCTCTTATTTCTTCCCCGCCCGGCGAGCGCCAGCGATCAAAAATACCTGCAATTCCAAACAAGGGCTTGCTAGGCAAGACGATATGCATCGCGCGAGGATCGCGCTCCTGCCCCACCTGTTTTTGGCCATAAAAACCGCTGCATGGTATTACGCAGCGCTGCCTGCTGAGCATCCGGCCTAAAAAAGCTTTTCGAGTCATTTGATCATAGGAAGTATTGACAGCATCCTTTGCCCAAAAAGGGAACAGCCCCCAGCGAGCCTGCTGCAGCGTCCGCACCTCATGTCTGTCATTCATTATTATTGCCGCTGAATGAGTAGGCGTAATATTAAAACGTTGTGTATCACTTTGCAACGCTTTTCGCACATGAAATTTATCTACTATCTTTCCAGTCTCAGCAGATAACGAAAACCGGTCAATCATCGCAATCGCTCCTGTTCTGCAATCCATCGTATTTGCGTAATTGAATCCAGTTTTTGCTACCGGCTGTTATTTTATGCATAAACTATTCATTCATAAATCTTTTGCGGTACCGAAGCGGAGATATACCCGTATGCTCGGTAAATAATCTTGAAAAATGAGGGGTTTGCTTAAAGCCTGTTTCCTCCGCTACTTTAGCTATAGGCCAATCCGTTCTTAGCAGCAGCAGCTTCGCTTGATCGAGTCGGTAGAACAGCAAATACTGCTGAGGCGTGCAATCAAAAACTTCAAGCATGCAGCGTGTAATATAGTTAATATGGCGCTTCAACTCATGGCTAAGCACTGTATTGGTAACCGTTTGCTTGTAATGCTGTTTTAAATAGGCAGCTGTACGCTCAGCAACCGATATCGCCGCTCCGGCCATTTCAGATTTCCACTGTTCATCGAGCAAGCGCAGCAAAGCCAGAAAGGCTTCCTGCTTGTTCCAAAACCCGCTTGGATCCGAGCTTGCAGCTGCTGCGTGCAGCTGTGCGAACATAGCTTTGGCCTCATTTATCGCGGCAAGCCTCATATGCTTGGCCATTCTTATCACATAGCTGTAATGGTCGCCTAACAGCGTGGCCTGCTCCTGCTGAACAGTTTCCTCCCACGCTCCAACCGTTTGAAATTGCACCCAATCAAAGGTCGTTCTTTCACTGCATGGCTGAAATGATGCATGCTTGCGGTCCGGCCGCAGAACTAGCGCATCGCCTTGCTTAAGCGTCCATTTTCTGTCTCCCTCTGCAATATGAAGCGTGCCCGAATTGACGAACAATAATCCAAATACACCTACATTTGATCGGCTCGGATACTCTTCTCCAGTGTCATAGACAACATGTTCTGATTCTATAAAAAAGGGCAATGGCGGTGAGCGAAATGTTAGAAGCAGTTCTTCTTGCACCTTAAATCTCTCCTTGAAAGCAAACAAAATAGTGGCAGTTTAAATTAACTAACGTCATGTTACTTGAAACACTATTACTTGTCCATGTTATGTTATAATTAATTATTAGACATATCGAAAAAGGATGATAGGAAATGAATGAAGCTTCTGTACCATCGGGGCGTATCAGCCTCGAAGAGATTGTTCAAGCTCAAATGCATTTAAAGGATGTCGTAGTTCGGACTCCTCTTCAACATAATCGCGTTTTATCAGAACGATACAATTGTAATATTTTACTCAAAAGAGAAGACTTGCAAGTAGTGCGCTCCTTCAAAATCCGCGGGGCTTACCATTTAATACGTTCCTTATCTGAAGAAACGCTGCAAAAAGGAGTGGTATGCGCAAGCGCAGGCAATCACGCGCAAGGCGTTGCCTACTCCTGCCAAACTCTTGGCATTCCCGGAAAAATCTATATGCCCAGCACTACACCAAGGCAAAAGGTCAATCAGGTGTCTTTCTTCGGCGGCAAAGACGTTGAAATTGTATTGACAGGCGATACCTTTGACGACGCTTATGAGGCGGCAATGTCCGAAAGCCAGCGGAGCGGCATGGCTTTTATTCACCCCTTTGATGATCGTAAAATTATTGCCGGGAACGGAACTGTTGGACAAGAATTGATGGAAAAGGCTGATTCAGTGCCGGATTATGTATTTTTGTCGGTTGGAGGCGGCGGTCTTGCGGCCGGCGTAGCCTCTTATATCAAGAGCGTTTCCCCATCTATCAAAATTATTGGCGTCGAACCTGAAGGTGCAGCATCGATGACGGCGTCTATTGAAGCAGGCCATGTTGTTTCATTGGACAAAATAGACAAGTTTGTAGATGGAGCAGCAGTCAAAAAGAGCGGCGAGCTTACCTATATGATTTGCCGGGAATTGCTTGATGATATCGTTGTCGTGCCTGAAGGTAAAGTTTGTACTACCCTTCTGGACCTTTACAATGAAAACGCGATTGTCGCTGAACCGGCCGGAGCGCTGCCCGTTGCTGCGCTTGACGCTTATCGTGAGCAATTGGAAGGTAAAACCGTCGTATGCATTATAAGCGGCGGCAATAACGATGTCGACCGTATGCAGGAAATGAAAGAACGGTCCTTAATCTATGAGGGTTATAAGCATTACTTTATGGTCAGTTTCCCGCAACGCGCCGGTGCTCTGCGTGAATTTCTTGATCAGGTGCTTGGTCCTAATGATGATATTACCCGCTTCGAGTATACGAAAAAATCAAACAAAGACAATGGTCCTGCACTAGTAGGCATTGAACTTAAGCATCGTGAAGATTATGCTCCGCTGGTGGAGCGCATGAGCAAAAAGGGCTTCCAGTTCCTTGAGCTGAATAAGGACCCTGTCCTGTTTAACCTATTAATTTAATATTGCTATGCAGCTGTTACATTATTAATCATACATGAAATAGAGTCTCAGTAAAAAGGTTCTCGTACCTACTTTTTGCTGAGACTCTTATTTTTTTTCGCTATTTCCTCTACTCCTATCTATTTAATAGAAGCCCTCTTTTATCTCCCTTGGTGATCTCGTCTCATATTATACTCCCTGTTCTGTGTAGATCTTTTTGGCCATAATAAACTAGTTATTATTCATATAAAAATCAAAAATTAATATTTTTAAAGTCGAATACCCACGCATTTTATTTACAAGGACCATAGAATAGAGCAAATCCAATAGGAGGTGTGTAAACTGAGTACTATAAAGAAAAAGAAGGTTAGTCTTACAAAATGCAAACGGGTAATAACCGTATGCAAATGCAAGACTAAGAAAACGTCGTGGAAAAAAAAGAAGACTTCTCTCTCCAAAAAGTCCAAGCATTCCTCTAAGAAGCATCGCTGCATTCACGCAAAATGCAAGCGAGGTCCTGAAGGCCCTCGCGGCAAACGCGGTAAAAGAGGACATGACGGATCTCGCGGACCGCGCGGCTACAGAGGCAAGCGTGGTAAAAGAGGACCTCAAGGCTACGATGGTTTGCCTGGCGAAATCGGACCGACGGGACCTAGAGGTTTAGGTTTAGACGGTGCTGTTATTTTTGATCCTGCTGACGAACCGAACTATCCAGAAGGACAGGTCGTTCTTTACAACGGCAGCACTTATATTGTCAACAATGCTCCGCCATCTGGTTCACCTGATACCTCGCCCGACTATACTTTAATTGCTTCAGCGGGTGCCACTGGAGCTACTGGTGCTACTGGACCGTACGGCGAAGGACCAACTGGACCATCCGGTGAAAGAGGTGCTACAGGGGCGACTGGAGCTACGGGCGCTACTGGACCATACGGCGAAGGACCAACCGGACCATCCGGTGAAAGAGGTGCTACTGGAGCGACTGGAGCGACTGGTGCTACTGGACCGTACGGCGAAGGGCCAACTGGGCCATCCGGTGAGAGAGGTGCTACAGGGGCGACTGGAGCTACGGGAGCGACAGGGGCCACTGGACCGTACGGCGAAGGGCCAACTGGACCATCCGGTGAAAGAGGTGCTACTGGAGCGACTGGAGCGACGGGAGCGACGGGTGCTACTGGACCGTACGGCGAAGGGCCAACTGGAGCTACTGGCGCGACGGGTGCTGATGGAGCTACTGGCGCGACGGGTGCCGACGGAGCGACAGGTGCGACTGGAGCTGACGGAGCGACGGGTGCTGATGGAGCTACTGGTGCTACGGGTGCCGACGGAGCGACTGGTGCTACGGGTGCCGATGGAGCTACTGGTGCGACGGGTGCTGATGGAGCTACTGGTGCGACGGGTGCCGATGGAGCTACGGGTGCTACGGGTGCCGATGGAGCTACTGGTGCGACGGGTGCTGATGGAGCTACTGGTGCGACAGGTGCCGACGGAGCTACGGGTGCTACGGGTGCCGATGGAGCTACTGGTGCGACGGGTGCTGATGGAGCTACTGGTGCGACAGGTGCCGACGGAGCTACGGGTGCTACGGGTGCCGATGGAGCGACTGGCGCTACGGGTGCCGACGGAGCTCCTGGTGCGACGGGTGCGACAGGTGCCGACGGAGCGACTGGCGCTACAGGTGCCGATGGAGCGACAGGTGCTACTGGAGCTGACGGAGCGACGGGTGCTGATGGCGCGACGGGTGCGACAGGTGCCGACGGAGCGACGGGTGCTACTGGTGCCGACGGAGCTACTGGCGCTACGGGTGCTGATGGAGCTACTGGTGCGACGGGTGCCGATGGCGCTACTGGTGCGACGGGGGCTACTGGAGCTGACGGGGCTACTGGAGCAACAGGTGCTGATGGAGCGACTGGTGCTACTGGAGCCGACGGAGCGACTGGTGCTACGGGTGCTGATGGAGCGACTGGTGCGACGGGTGCCGACGGAGCTACTGGTGCTACTGGTGCTACGGGTGCCGACGGAGCTACTGGAGCTGACGGAGCTACTGGCGCTACAGGTGCCGACGGAGCGACAGGTGCTACTGGAGCTGACGGAGCGACGGGTGCTGATGGAGCTACTGGCGCTACTGGTGCCGACGGAGCGACAGGTGCTACTGGAGCTGACGGAGCGACGGGTGCTGATGGCGCGACGGGTGCGACAGGTGCCGACGGAGCGACTGGCGCTACAGGTGCCGATGGAGCGACTGGCGCTACGGGTGCCGACGGAGCTACTGGCGCTACTGGAGCCGACGGAGCTACGGGTGCTACTGGAGCTGACGGAGCGACGGGTGCTGATGGCGCGACGGGTGCTACAGGTGCCGACGGAGCGACAGGTGCTACTGGAGCTGACGGAGCGACGGGTGCTGATGGCGCTACTGGTGCTACAGGTGCCGACGGAGCTACTGGCGCTACAGGTGCCGATGGAGCTACTGGCGCTACAGGTGCCGACGGAGCTACTGGTGCTACTGGCGCTACAGGTGCCGATGGAGCGACGGGTGCCGACGGAGCTACTGGCGCTACTGGTGCTGATGGCGCTACTGGTGCTACGGGTGCCGACGGAGCTACTGGCGCTACTGGTGCCGACGGAGCGACAGGTGCTACTGGAGCTGACGGAGCGACGGGTGCTGATGGCGCTACTGGTGCTACAGGCGCCGATGGAGCTACTGGCGCGACGGGTGCCGACGGAGCTACTGGCGCTACTGGTGCCGACGGAGCGACAGGTGCCGACGGAGCTACTGGCGCTACAGGTGCCGACGGAGCGACAGGTGCTACTGGAGCTGACGGAGCTACTGGTGCTGATGGCGCTACTGGTGCTACAGGTGCCGATGGAGCGACGGGTGCTGATGGTGCCGACGGAGCTACTGGTGCGACGGGTGCTGATGGCGCTACTGGCGCTACAGGTGCCGACGGAGCGACAGGTGCTACTGGAGCTGATGGAGCTACTGGTGCTACGGGTGCCGACGGAGCTACTGGCGCTACGGGTGCGACAGGTGCCGACGGAGCTACTGGCGCGACGGGTGCTGATGGAGCTACGGGTGCTACTGGCGCGACGGGTGCCGACGGAGCTACTGGCGCGACGGGTGCCGACGGAGCTACTGGCGCGACGGGTGCTGATGGAGCTACTGGCGCGACGGGTGCCGACGGAGCTACTGGCGCTACGGGTGCCGATGGAGCTACTGGCGCTACAGGTGCCGACGGAGCGACAGGTGCTACTGGCGCTGACGGAGCGACGGGTGCTGATGGCGCTACTGGCGCGACGGGTGCTGATGGCGCTACGGGTGCTACTGGCGCTGACGGAGCTACGGGTGCTACTGGTGCTGACGGAGCTACTGGAGCAACAGGTGCTGACGGAGCTACTGGCGCGACAGGTGCCGATGGAGCTACTGGTGCGACAGGTGCCGATGGAGCCACTGGCGCGACGGGTGCCGACGGAGCTACTGGCGCGACGGGTGCTGATGGAGCTACTGGTGCTACGGGTGCCGATGGAGCTACTGGCGCTACAGGTGCCGATGGAGCTACTGGCGCTACAGGTGCCGATGGAGCAACAGGTGCTGATGGAGCTGACGGAGCTACTGGCGCGACGGGTGCCGACGGAGCTACTGGCGCGACAGGTGCCGATGGAGCTACTGGTGCGACGGGTGCTGACGGAGCTACTGGCGCGACGGGTGACGACGGAGCGACTGGTGCGACGGGTGCTGATGGAGCTACTGGTGCTACAGGTGCCGATGGAGCTACTGGCGCTACAGGTGCCGATGGAGCTACTGGTGCGACGGGTGCTGACGGAGCTACTGGCGCGACGGGTGCCGACGGAGCTACTGGTGCGACGGGTGCTGATGGAGCTACTGGTGCTACGGGTGCTGATGGAGCTACTGGCGCGACGGGTGCCGACGGAGCTACTGGCGCTACAGGTGCCGATGGAGCTACTGGTGCGACGGGTGCTGATGGAGCTACGGGTGCTACGGGTGCTACGGGTGCCGACGGAGCGACGGGTGCGACTGGCGATATTGGACCAACGGGACCTACAGGGCCTACTGGCGAACCTGGACCAGGCGCTCTAATTCCATTCTCATCCGGACTGCCTGTTGCATTAACAAGTCTTGTATCTGGACTTGCTGGAAACGTCGGGTTGATAGGCTTTGGCAATAGTGGAACTACAGCATTGCTTGTAGGCCAAGAAATCGACTTGACCGGGGCTGCCGGTACACTGCTAAACTTCGCTTACAGCATGCCGCGTGATGGCGTCATTACTGGCATGGCAGCATACTTTAGCATTACTGCCGCTCTTTCCCTCTTAACTGGTTCAGTTACTCTAACTGCAACTATGTATCAATCAACCGGTACGGACAATATATTCTCTCCTGTACCTGGCGCGACAGTAACACTAGCTCCTTCACTAACAGGCATACTTGCTATTGGTACTGCGGCTAGAGGTATTACAACTGGGCTTAATATACCTGTCACTGCAGGAACTCGCTTGCTGTTAGTAATTTCTGCAGAAACTGCAGGCATTGCTGTCCTTCAGACAACTGCAGGCTATGCAAGCGCAGGACTAGTGATTGAGTAAGAGTTGTGATTGTTAAACGAAATTAATAACGGAAGGGCGTACCCAAATCATTAATAAATGACTTCGGGCACGCCCTTTCTATATCGCTCCAGCCTATTACCAACCTAACCAATCAAGGCGATTAAGTCCCAGCTTTAGCTTGACGCTCTCAGTTGTCACATTCATTGTCTTTATACTGACAATGTCATCAGCGGGCAATTCAATAGGTACATTTATTGGCTCCAATAATTGCACAGGCAGCTTAATCTTTTTCATAGCCAAAGAAACAGGCACCAGCTGTAAGTTCGGTTTATTCCAAGTCAAGTCATAATCAGCCACTATTTGTGCATCTACCACGCCTCTATATTTTATATGCAAAAGTGCTATAATTCCGCCATCACGCAGCTGAAAATCAGCGCCTTTAATCGTTATGTCCTCGGAATATTCCGGTATCAAATTTTTTTTAATAAGATTATTTACCTCTCTCTGTGTGAGTTCTATATCTAAGCTGCGCTTTTGTACATTTTCCAATATTTTATCCGCAATTGATATGTTGGAATAATTAAGGTCGAGATTATCCGAAGGTCTGATGTAAATAATTAAGCTTACTGTTATAATAACTGCCACTAATAGTATTATCATTAGCCAAGCAAACAACCGTTTCAATGTCTTCATCTGAAACCTCCCAGCAGTTTTTTCGTACAATATTTAACAAATGAATCATTTAATTTCATCACAAACTGGATATTTTACCTTACAAACATTAATAATGATAATAACTTACATATAAAGGAGTTATATCGTGCACACATCAACCACAGCCAAAGCCTGGTTTGGAGCTGAAATGAAGCTCGTCTCAGTCATATTATTTATAGTAGAATTTGTTCGTGGCGCAGTGCTGGTTAGTTTATTGCCGATTTATGGAACAAAAACATTAGGCTTATCGTCTGATATTATTGGCATAGCTATTTCGGCTCATTATATTGTCGATACTGTGCTCAAGATGGTCATAGGCTATTTGTTGGATCGTTTCTCAGGAAGATTAGTGGTCCTCGTTGGCTTCATTCTTTCTCTCATCGGAATATATACTTTGCAATTCGCCGATTTGCCATGGATGTTTATAGGTGCAGCTGCGATTTACGGTGTCGGCATGTCTCCTCTTTGGATCGTGTGTCTTACTAAAGTAACAGAGGAGCATCGTGCGACGCAAATGGGCGTGTTATACACGATATGGCTTGTCGGCCTCGGCAGCGGACCTATCGTTTGCAATGTCATATTAGATTATAGCACGCCGTTTGCCTATCAGCTGCTTGTTGGATTATCTTTACTTGCGTGTATTCTTACGCCATTTATGAAAAAAGAAGCAGCAGCCAGCGCTACACCTGTTCCATTAGGGAAGCAGTTCCAAGTTTTGAAGCAGCAAATCTCGCAGATGCGTCTATTGCTGCCGGGCATGATTTTACAGACGCTCGGCGCCAGCATGCTGCTGCCTATTCTGCCTGCCTTTGCCCAAGACAACCTGGGCCTTTCAGGTATACAATACTCCATCCTGCTAACAGCTGGCGGAGCTTGTGCCGTTATCGGATTAATACCGATGGGCAAGCTTGCAGACCGGCTAGGCGGCAAACGCTGGTTTCTAGGAATTGGATTTAGCGCATTTGCAATTTGTCTTTATGTATTGGCATGGGGCTTATCATTTTGGTATTGTTTATTTATTGCCATAGGCTTGGGAATTGCCTATTCCGCTATTCTACCTACATGGAATGCCTTGCTGGCTTCTTATGTGCCGCCCAAGCAAGAAGGTTTGGGCTGGGGAATGCTTTCCGCCTTCGAAGGCGTAGGGGTCATGATTGGACCTGTTGCGGGGGGCTTCATCGCACTTTGGAATGGCTCGATTTCTGTTATTTGGACAAGCGCCATATTATTTGCAATAATCGGGATCTTCTACGCAATTATCTACAAGAACGGGGATTAGTAATGAGTCAATTGCACGATTGGATAGATAAGCTCAAAAATTTGGATTTGGAGCAAATGCAGCAAACATTGGAGCGTCTTTCAGAATACGGCCCTCTCCCAGGCATTCTCTTGCCTTTTGTGGAAGCGTTCCTGCCTTTTCTTCCGCTTATCGTTATTATTGCAGCGAATGTAAACATTTACGGTTTGGGCGTTGGATTCCTTTTATCCTGGGTAGGTGTAACGGCCGGAAAAGTAGTGTTATTTTTAATTTGCCGCTATTTCGGAAAAAATGTAAAAGCTCGTATTGAAAAAAAATATCCAAAGTCAGAGCGCTTTTTTAACTGGATCGATAGGAAAGGCTTCTCGCCGTTATTTTTGCTGTCCAGCTTTCCCTTTACACCGTCTGTTGTTATTACGGTTGTCGCTGGCCTAAGCCGAGTTCCCTTTCATACTTTTTTCCTTGCAACTGTACTTGGAAAAGCTGTCATGATTCTGATCATTTCTCTTATTAGCTTCGATATTTCCCATGCCATGCAGCAGCCTTGGCGGTTTGTCGTTATTACGATTACTATTGTTGTACTATGGTATGGCGGCAAGAAATTGGAATCACGTTACCAGTTGAACTAACTGGCTTCTAGTATGATGATCATCCTTAAATAAGCAACAGAAGAGGTGGAACTGCGATCCAGTTTGGGCTTCACAATGAATGGACGTGGTCACACGTTCCGTTATTTGCCTAAAAACCGCCCTTTTTTAAATTACGCGGACACACATTCCGCTATCCGGCTCTAAATGGGACTTATTCTTCGATTTATTGACCAATAGCGGAACGTCTGTCACTTTACCTCCTCAAAACTGCGATTTTGGGCCAAATAGCGGAACGACTGACCATTGATCGAAGTTGTCGATTCCTTGTAGAAAGGGCAACAAGCAATATGTGATGGTTGATACATAGCTCTGTAACCGCGCGGTACACGTCAACAATTTTCCAATATAAGTTTCCACAACAAACTGAAGAAATGCAGTTAGCTTTGGCGCGTGAGTACTCCTTCCATAAAAAAAGAGTTCGCCATTGTTGCAAACTAGATACATGAAATCCATTTAGAATCCTATGTTTGATAAAAAAGGAGGTCTAGATGCATAAAATCAGGCCGTTGAACGCTAACGGAACTGAGGAGGGTGTCGATTAATTGTGGGCAACGATTGGCAAGCAAAAAGAAAGGGGAACGAAGAGCAAGATTGGGAATGGAGAAGCGGTAGCGTCCGCCTTTGTAGACCAATTTTATCCTATGCAGGGAGGGGTTATTTCATCAAAAAAATTGGACTACAACAGCGGTCGGAATCCCAAACTTGATCGTAGTAACATCCCTTTCGATTGCTTATTGCCCTATCCACAATTAATCGACATCCTACTGAGACACGCTATCAAAACAGTGTATCCTGTTATATTCTCAGCAGTCAGCAGTCTCAGCAGTTAGCAGTCAGCAGTCTCAGCAGTCAGCAGTCTCAGCAGTCAGCAGTTAGCAGTCTCAGCCTAGTGAGTGCACTTACGGCTTATCTGCAATTAATTCGGCATGCGCGCTCAGCACTCCGATCGCTCCAGTCGCCTGCTTGTTTTTCGGCAGCCATATTGTATATGTCGTACCGAAGCCTTTCTTGCTATCCGCGCTAATTCTTCCGCCATGATGATCGATAATCGTATAGGACACCATCAGCTCGATGCCAGTGCCCTGCTCCTTGGTCGTAAAATATGCTTGACCGATACGAGCCAGCTGCTCCTCCGTAATGCCTTCGCCTTCATCTTTAATGACAATAACAATCTCATCCATACTGTTCAAATAAAGCTGTATGTAAACGGTACCGCCTTCTTGTGTAGCTTGCGTTGCATTTTTCAATAAATTATGAAATACGATGCGCAGCTGCTGCTCAACCCCTCGAACGAGCAAGGGCGGAGTATCCATTCTGCATTGAATCTGCACTGAGGTAGACGTAAGCAGCTGCTCCAAGCCTGCTATCTCTTCATTCACCAGCTTCGATATATCCAGCAATTTATAATCCGTTGTTTGAGGCTTGACCAGCATCAGCATATTATTAATAATGGACTCGATATCCAGCAGTTCCTGTTTCATAACGGTGTAATATGTTTTTTTGCTGAGTCTTCCATTCATAATTAAATGCAAAAACCCTTTAATTGAAGTAAGCGGATTTCTAATTTCATGAGCGATGCACGCTGCCATATGCTTTGTAGCGGAAAGCTTGGCCGCAGATAATCTTCTCTCCTCTTCCTTCTTCTGCTTCATAATATCTTTAATCCATATTTGCTGGTAAGCATTCCCCGCCTCTGTGCACATAAGCAATGTTACTTCAGTATGGCGCTGCTCTCCCTCAAAGGTTTTCCATCTGAGCTCGATCGGCTCAGTTTGCTGCATGTATGCCAGGCTGAGCCATTGTGAAAATCGTTCATGATCGCGCGGATCAATGAGCGCATAAATCGATTTCCCTATTAAATCCCGCTCATGATAGGCTTGGAACAGCCGGAGCCCTGACGGGTTAATATACTCCCACCGGTCATCTTTAATTAGTGCTGTAGTATCTGAAAATTGTTCGACAAGCAGTTTATACTTATGGTAGGATTCCAAAATCGTCTTCTTGGAAAGCCACCATTGCAAAGCCATACTAAACATTGTGACAACAAAAAACAGGACAAGCAATTTAAGCAATTGAATTATATTATTAGGATAATTAAAGGAGATGACCTGCCGCCCTTGCCTTATAGCGAGCATGACCAAGAAGCTGCTGGCTGTGACAGTTGCGGCCAAAATAATGCCTGCCTTCAAGCGATAAAACGGAATAAGCTTCTGTCTGAACCAATAAAAGGCACCTATAACACCTGCACCGCAAATTAAAAAAATAAAAATAAGATGGATATAAAACGAAGAATGGCTAATGGAATCGTCAAAATACAAGATATGTACAAGGGGTACTGCTATGCCCAGCATGAACAGGCCAGCACTTAACATATATCTCGACCGAAGCTTTTTTTTCCATATAAGTGTTGCGATTGCCGCACTGGATACAACAAAGCCATGCAGCAGAATTGATTCTTTATCGACAAATAGATAGGTATGTGGTGAGACTGTCATTTCTATTGCCATACCGGTCGTCCATTGCCCAACTGAATATACGAAAGCTGCGCCAATTAAAATAAACAGGAGCGGCTTGCTTCTATGCATTTTGTAATAGTCTACCATTGTAAACATTGTATAAGATGTATAGATCATTACACCTAAAGCAACCGTCAGCAAAACGATTGGCTCCAGCAGCATGTCCCAACTCATTCTGTGCCTCCTCGAATGTATAAACATATTAGAAAGTTCGACAAATTTCCATAAAATCCTTTTCATGTCGATTCAATATGTTGCATTTTGTAAGGATTGGTTTTAAACTATTGCAAATAAGGTGTTTAATAGACTACATAGGCTAGAATGTCATGAATAGTGAGATTGTTAACAGGTAATACTGTGAATGATAGAATCGTGGAGGTATTGGCTATGAAAAAAATATTAAATGAGTTCAAAGAATTTGCTGTTAAAGGCAATGTCATCGATCTGGCAGTCGGTGTCATTATCGGCGGTGCATTTGGAAAAATTGTTACCTCCCTTGTTAATGATATTATTATGCCGCCAATTGGCAGATTGCTAGGCGAAGTGAATTTTAAAGATCTTAAATATTATTTGGTAGATACGTCCAATATGGACAAAGATGCTTTAGCGACTGCTGCTGCTATTAATTACGGGCAGTTTATTAATGTTATGCTAGACTTTATTATTGTTGCATTTTGTATTTTTATGCTGGTAAAAGGTATTAACTTCCTTCGCAACAGCCATAAAAAAGAAGAAAAGCCGGCTGATCCGACTGAAAAGGAATGTCCGCGCTGTCTCTCTCAAGTCCCTATTAAAGCTACCCGCTGCAAGTACTGCACATCCGAGCTGGAAGGCTCCAAGCAAGCAGGCTGACAGCTTATTACGTGAAAACTTATAAAGTCTAATAATTTGAAAAAGGAATGCACAGCTTAACGCTGCCGCATTCCTTTTTTTTAAAATCCGTCACAGAATCTCTCATTGCGAACGCAAATCTCTACTGTTGTAACATTGGAAGCAAAGCGGCCGAAGACGCATCTAATCGTTACACAGCTAAATCCGTTGCAGCAGAAAAATCGGACTACACGGCAATGTCTGCCTAGCAATTGCTCAATGAATCTTGCATCACGGCAGCGAACGGCTCTATTGAATTCTCTAGCAACACGGCGATTTGTTAGCTTTCTAAAGAAAGAACCTAGCTCCCTGCCAGATCTTTGAGTAGCAGCAACCGCAGACTCGTGTCTATTGAAACGGGAGTTCAACACTCTACTCATATTATCCCCCCTCTCATATCTAGCTGTTCTATTATATGCAGTCTTTCTATTTTTGGATGGTACAAACAAACAGGTTTATATAAACGGTGATACAAATTTATACAAATTAAGTCAGCATGGTTTTTCTTCCCACGGCATACACTAAAGCATCAATTACGATGGGAGGTTTTTTATTTGTTTCAACGCTTGAATCGACTTCAGATTGAGCTGCCTGCATCTCCCTACGCTGATGCCAACGCTGCAGCAGCTGTACAAGAGCTGCTAGGCGGAAAATACGGTGAGATGTCCACGCTGAACAATTACTTATTTCAATCTTTCAATTTCCGAGAGAAGAAAAAGCTAAAACCTTTCTATGACTTAGTTGCTAGCATAACTGCAGAAGAGCTTGGTCATGTTGAACTCGTATCAGCAGCTATAAATATGGTGTTAACTGGTACAACCAGTGCCGGACAGCCAGATTCCACCCCGCTTCATGAAGGCTTGAACAAACGTAACAGCTACTTTTTTATTAGTACAGCCCAAACCTCGCTGCCAGGCGATTCTATGGGCAGAGCCTGGACCGGAGACAATGTATTCAGCAGCGGCAATTTGGTTTTGGACTTGCTCCATAACTTTTTTCTTGAGTGCGGGGCGCGCACACATAAAATGCGAGTATACGAAATGACCGATCATCCAACCGCACGAGAAATGATTGGTTATTTGCTTGTAAGAGGGGGAGTTCATGTTTTGGCATATGCCAAAGCGCTTGAAGTTGCAACCGGAGTGGATGTGAAGCGTCTTATTCCTATACCGGATTTAAGCAATGAGCATTTTGAAACAGCCCGAAAATTTGAAGCGATGGGCTTAGGAAATAAGCTATATACCTTCAGTCCTAATGACTATAAAGATATTGCACTGATTTGGAACGGACAAAACCCTTTGAACGGCTTGCCGCTTGAGGTCATTCAAGGTGTTCCCGAAGGTGCGCCTATGTTTGACTTGCCTTCCTCTCCGGAGGAATTCGCACCCGGCATATCACAAGAGGATTTTATGGAGATTGCCAGAAGACTGCAAAAAAATGCCGGACTGTAGTTATTTTTCATTGTTCCGGATTTATTATTAATCCCAGCAAGGAGCATGCTATAATACTACCAAGAAGAAACGCCTTACGAGGTGATTGTCATACAATTCATTGCTATGCTTACGATGCTGATTGATCATATTGGTGCTGCTTTTTTTCCAGAAGACTCCTATTTCCGCGTGGTGGGAAGGATTGCCTTTCCTCTCTATGCCTATTTGCTCGTTCTTGGCTATGGGAGAACGCGCAATATTACAAGATATACAGCTAGACTTGCTGTACTGGCGCTTATCTCGCAAATTCCTTTTTCACTGTTATTTCATACTTACCATTTAAACGCCGTTGCAACCTTGCTGGCGGCTCTGTTTACGATTCGCATTATTGACCATTTCCGTTCAGCTTTGTTCATACAGATGTTTGTTGTTTGTATCGCTATTTTTTTTATGGAATTCATTGCTTTTGACTACGGCATGTACGGCTTGCTGCTTGTGCTTATATACCGCTATGCCCGGCCGGCGCATATGCTGTGGCTGCATATCGCCCTTAATATAATTATCGGCTTGTTTATTAATGGCTGGTTCGTGCAGGTATACAGCTTCCTTGCAACCGTGCTGATCGTGTACTTCCCTCTGCTGCTGAAACAAATAGACAAAATCCGCATACCTCGCTGGCTATGGCTTAGCTTCTATCCTGCTCATATGCTTGTGCTTTTTGCTGTACAATTGTTAGAAAAGTATTAGTAAAGATCATATGAATCTGACAATTGTTTCATAAGCGGCTAAATAGTTTATGTTATTGTAGATGAAAGACTAATGGAGGTGTCTGCAATGATGAAAATTATTACATTTAAGAACCGCTCTGTTCCTGTTTACTGTAATAAAGACAACAACGCACTGGTTGAGCAAATTCATCATAAACTGCAGGACCTAGAACTAAACTTTGAATTCCGAAGAAAATGGAAAAGAATTCATTTCATTGAGGTTATTCATGAAGTTGCCATATTACAATACAACGACGGCACAAAATTATATATGGAAGTTAGCTAACTAGTTTTAGGTTTGCAACAGACAAAGGGACTGCCTTAGGCCATAGGCCTTCGGACAGTCCCTTTGTATTTCAACTGCATTCTTATTTAAATGACGGGTTCTGCTGCTCCATTTGTGTATTTATAGCCAAACCCCCATACTGTCCTCAAATACACCGGTTCCTTAGGATTTGGTTCAATCTTCTTCCTCAAATTCACGATATGAACATCTATTGAGCGGTCTGTAACATAAGAATTAAAGCCTCTTATTTGATTGATCAGTTCTTCTCTGCTGAACACTTTATCAGGATGCGACAAGAACAGCTTTAGCAGCTCATATTCCGAAAAGGTTGTTTCTACTGCCTTGCCCTGCACCAATAAAACACGCCGCTCATGATCCAGCTGAAGCCGTTTATTATGCTCCTGCTGAGCCGTATCTGCAGCTGACTCATCCTGAACATGCACCTGCGACCGCCGTAATAAAGCTTCAATACGAGCAGTAAGCTCATGCATGCTGAAAGGCTTGCACATATAATCGTCAGCACCGGCTCTAAGAGCCTGCACACGCTCCGAGACCTCGCTTTTTGCAGACAAAATCATAATAGGCACCATCGAATGCATGCGTATTTGAGAGCATACCTCGAGTCCGCTTTTATCAGGAAGTACAAGATCCAATAAAATCAAATTCGGCATAAACTGCTCAGCAAGCGCCAGTCCTTCTTCCGCCTGATTAGCCTGTGCAACATGATAACCCTCTTCGGACAAATACATAGCGAGCATATTACACATCATGATGTCATCTTCGATCACTAATATTTTATACATAGAAGTCACCCTTCACAGGCATGAAGTCATTTAGTTAATTAATTTAACTATACATGAGGAAAAGAACATGAACAACTATTTGTTAGAAATTTGTTAGCTCATTCCCAATTCTCCTTTAAATACTTTTCCATGCCTTTAATTAACATGCTTAAATTATTTTTTAACAGCTGCTGTTCCCGTTCGATAACCGCATCGCTGCCGCGGTCGTTTTCCTTGAGCAGCTCTGAAATTCGACTGGCGGATTGATAAACCTCTATCGCCGAAAGGTAACCGGAGGCTCCTCGCAATGTATGCAGCATACGAAGCGCTACATCAACATTTTGATTGCTGATTTCCATGCTAAGCTGCTCAGAAAATCTAAAATAATCGAGAGAAAATTGCCGCATCATATGAAGTAAAATCGTTTTTTTGCCATTAATGCGCTCCAATGCATTGGCAATATCCATTCCGCAAACTTCCATATGAGCATCTTTTGCCTGCTCCCGCTTCTTTTCCTCTTCCCCTTTATCCGCCCATTCGTTTACTTCCCGTTCTCGCAGCTGCAAAATATGGCCGCCCTTTAGCCAAAAATCTATTACACTGTATAAGCGCTCTGCTCTTACCGGCTTTGTAATGACATCATTCATTCCTACGCTGATATAAGACTCATGATCTTTTTTAACAGCATTGGCTGTCATCGCAATAATAGGAATATGATCGTACTTGGAATCCTGTCTTATAGCGCGAACGGCTTCCACCCCATCAAGAACCGGCATATGTATATCCATAAGCACCAAATCCCAGCTGTCAGCAACAAACTTCTGCAAAGCTATCGACCCGTTCTCAGCCAGCTCAACCTCATACCCCCCCTGCTGCAGCATTTCGATAGCAACCATTTGATTGATTTTGTTATCTTCAACAAGCAATATTTTTGGAGTGGATGGGATTCTGCTGCTTATCGCTGCGGCCGTTTCACGGGCAGCTTTGACGAAATCATTGCTCTCTGTTTCAAAAACCTTATTCATTGCACGGAATAAATTCATGCGCGTAATCGGACTCGTTACGATACAATAGGGCTGATCCTGCTCCGCAAGGCGCAACAGTTCATTTTGATTCGACGATGTTGTAATCGCTACAGTACGTACAGCTTTCTTGTCCGCTACATGCTTCAGCTCCAGCCAATGCTCGATTTTATTGCCTGAAAACATAGACATATCAAAAATAATAATGTCAGGCGATGGCTGCTTTTGATCAAGCAGCTGCTCCAAGGCATATTCCCAGGCTGAATACTCAGTCGCCTTCATTTCAAAAAAATCGACGACGGACAGTAGCTGCTCGCGCATTTGCTTATTATCCTCGACAATCCAGACTGAGCGTTGTTTGTTTTCAATACTTATAGCTGCAGCGGACTCCAGCGGCAAAGCATTGGAAGCAAAGGTAAGTACGAATTCAAAGGTGCTGCCAATCCCCTCCTCGCTGGAAACCTGTAATTCCCCTCCCATCAGGTCTACAAATGTTTTGGAAATAACAAGCCCCAGACCAGTGCCTCCAAACTTACGCGTGGTGGAGCTGTCTGCCTGAGTAAACGGCTTGAACAACTTGTCCATCTGTTCCTCGCTCATTCCAATTCCCGTATCGGAAATAAGGAAACGGATATCTGCTGACTGCTCAGACTGGTCTAACACTTCCACTTTAAGCCTCACATTGCCCTTGTATGTAAATTTAATCGCATTCGTACATAAATTAAGCAGAACCTGCTCTAAGCGGACTGCATCTCCTACAAGAATAAGCGGCAGCCGTTTTGGGACATCCAGTATAAACTCCAGGTTTTCCTTTTCATCCAGAAATACGCTTAATTGATTGGTCAAACGCTGCAGCAGTACATCCAGTTGAAAAGGATAGCGGTCAAGCTCAACCTTGCCGGCCTCGATTTTCGAGAAATCAAGCACGTCATTAATAATATGCAGCAAGGTTTCGGAGGAAACGGCCAGCATATTCATATATTCCTTTTGAACCTGTGAAAGCTCTGTTTTGTTCATAAGCTGCAGCAAGCCGATAATGCCGTTAAGCGGCGTACGTATTTCATGACTCATCAAGGCCAGAAAGTGGCTTTTCGCCCGATTCGCCTCATCAGCCTTTAAGGTTGCTCTAAGCAGCTCCTCCTGTACGAGCTTTTGCTCGGATACATCTCTTGCTACACAAGAGAAAAAAATCTCGCCGGTCAATTCATCGATATGTGTAACGACAATCATCGATACATATACGGCCTGCCCATCCAGTCTTTTCAGCACCGCGTCGCTTTCCCAAAATCCGTGTCGCTTGGCCCAATCGCCTCCTCTGCGCAGCACCTCAAACATTTGGTTATCCACAAATTGCTCCAGCGTACCCTCAGACATCTCTCCTTCACTCGTAATACCGAGCAGCTCTTTGCCTGCTTTGTTAATGTAGACAATATCTCCTCTAATATCTACCGAAGCAATGAGATCCTTTGCTGATTCCAATATTTCAAGCAGGCGGTTGCGAACGGTTTCCGTCTTTTTACGTTCCGTTATATCCTGAAGCATGCCGACGATGCCTGTTAGTTGGCCGGATCGGTCATGCAAGCCGTTAGAGCTTAAAATAGTTGGAATTCGAGTCCCATCCTTCCGGATAAAAAACCATTCTCTCTCATATGAGGCATGCTCGTTTTGCAGCGCCTGAAACAGCTCCAGTGACGGCTCTATTACTTTGCCTAGCTTAATAGAAAGCTTCTGTGCCTCTCTATTAATTTCATCCTCTGCAATAAAATCAAGCGGGGTAGCAATTCCCTTCAGCTCATAAAGCTCATAGCCGAGCATTTCTTCTGCGGCCTTATTCATATACGTGACATAATAATTTTCATCCAAAACGATAAACGGATACTGGTTCTGATTAATGATCGCGCTTAGCCGATCAAACATTTCCTGCAAATGCTCTGTCATCCCATTCACAGAATGCGCCAGCATTCCTATTTCGTCTCTTGGAACCGCATTCAATCGTTCCGTTCGAAAAGTTCCGCCAGCGGCTAGCTCTGTTACCGATAAAATCTTTTTCAAGCGATGTATAATTCTTTCAAAATAAATAAGGAACAATAAAACAATCGTTGCTTCCGATAAAACGATCATAAGCATAATTCTCCAAAAGATTGGATTCAGCTTCGTTTGGAAGGCTGATTCCGGCACCTGAAGCGCAAGCCGCCATGGCGTATCAGCAACTTTTGTATAAAAGACAAGATCGCGCTTCCCCTCATACTTTGCTAGTGCAGTTCCGCTGTCATTCAATAGCATCTCCGCTGATGCTGTATAAAACTTGGAGGACTTGTCCTGTATATTATATAAGGAAGCTTCTTTGATGTCTGAGCAATAAAGCACCAATCCGTCCTGGTTGTACAATCTTGTCGGCGTTCCCGGATCAGGTATATTTAAGTAAGGAAGCAATGAGGTGAATGGTATAGCTGCATAAAGCACTCCGACATTTTGAAAGGATTCGGGGTCAAAGACCGGTACCGCTATAACCGTTTCGTAATTTAAAAAATGCTTTGATGTATAGGGATCGGTTATAATAGTTTCGCCCTTTAGAGCCAACTGGAAAAAAGACTCATCACTTAAATTTAATGATGCGCCATCGCTGCGTACTGCCGTTCCATTTGAATCAATAAAACCGAGTGCTGCTTCTGAAAATCCGCTTCGAGCCAGCTCCCGCTCGAAATAAGCGATTCGCTCCTCGCTCGTTCCATATCTTACGAGACGCGTTCGGCTCATTATCAATAATTCTGCCTGACGGATCGAAATCCAAGCGGAGAGCTCCTTAGAGCGCATATCAAGCTGGCTTGCAATTTTGTCATACTCCGTTTGCAGCATCGTATGCTTGACTGCAGTATAATTCCCGTAGCCCGCAATAAGAAGAGGAATGAGAGAAATAATGACGATAAGAAGTAACCCTTTTGTACGAAGTGACATGCATATTCCTCCTTATACCGCTTCCTCCACCATTCGTTCTATTTCCATCACTTCCAAAATATTGAACTAGTGTATAAATGTTATTATAGCTTAACAGGAGAATTTGTCTGCATTATATTAGAAAAAAAATCTGATTGCTCTGCCACGACACGTTTCCACGCTTCTACGCAATGGGGGTCAAAATGTCTGCCGCTCTCTTTTACAATAATGGCCATCGCTTCTTCCTGCGTCATTGCTTTTCGATACGAGCGTGTTGAAGTAAGCGCGTCATAGACATCTGCTATTGCTGTAATTCTAGCCAGCAGCGGTATTTCCTGGCCTTGCAGGCGGTCTGGGTAGCCAGTGCCATTGAACTTTTCATGATGAGATCGAATGATAGACAGCCCTTCAATCATAAAACCGAGTCGCTTGCATATTTCATATCCCGCAACGGGATGCTCTTCGATAATAGCCCGTTCTTCTGGCGTTAACTTCCCAGGTTTGTTCAATATTTGATTAGGAATGGAAAGCTTGCCCACATCATGCACTAGCCCTCCTTGCATAATTGCTTGTAGCTGAGCCAGCGGAAGCTTAAGCTCTTCTCCGAGCTTTAACGCATACCTAGCTACACGATAATTATGACCCGCCGTATAAGCATCCCTTGCCTCGGTCGTCATAACAAGCTGCTTAACGCTCGGCCGTATATACATTCTCATCCAGTCAAAGGAATGAATATAAAATAACTGCTTAAACGTAGATAGCAGCGAGCCTCTGCTCCAATACTCCCTAAGCATACCGATCATCATAATAGCGACAGCAGCAAACAAGAGCACATGGAACGTCCACCAGCTCAAGCTCCATGTCTCGCCTGTTGTTATAATAATTCCAGCAGCCATCATCCAGCCTGTACTATAAGCCATCGCCAGCTGCAACGGAAAGCACGACACCGTATAATTATGGACATAATGACGAATCGTCCAGCTGTTAAGCGCAATAATAACCGCTAGTATAATCCATTTGCTTAACGAGCCCATGTACAGCAGCTTCATTAACTCTGGTTCATTCCATACCACGAGTACGCCGATTAGCAGTAAAAGGGACCAAACCGGCAAAAGCCAGGCTTGCCTTCTGGCAAACCAGCGAATGGCAAAACGGTCAACTGCGATTGTAGAAAGCCACAGCCAGAACGAGGCTAGCAGAACACTCAAATAAATCGCATTACTCTCGGATTCATGCAATCGCATGACATCTGCCGATGAGGACAAGCCGATTAACAAAAAAAGAGCAGACAGAGATAAGTACGCTAAGGATAAGAAGCTAACTTTAATATTTCGAACTCGTACAGCAATAAAACTGACAACAATGGCAAGGAGAAGCGCCAGCATCGAAACAATGCTGACTACATAAAAATGCTCTCTTGGCGCTTCGATAGTCACATTATAGGCAGAGATGTTCAATAGTAAATAAGCAAGCAGAGGCAAAAAAATACATGCCAACAGCGCTGCATAAACGCCCGCTTTTTTCCTCATCTGTCTCCTCCTCCAGTGCATTGCGGGACTATTAAACTATGCGGACAACCCATCGAGCCAAGCATCCAATTCCTCTCGCGGCATTGGTTGCTTAAAATAATAGCCTTGCATAATAGAGCAGCCTGCTCTTTTCAAAAACTGCAGCTGGCTTTCATTCTCGACTCCTTCAGCAATGAGCTGAAGCTTTAATTCACTTGCCAAGGTGACGATTGAATTAACAACTGCCTGTTTGGTGGGCGATTCAAAATCCTGCATATATAATCTGTCGATTTTTAGCGTATGAAATGGTATTTGACCAATCGAACCCAAGAACGAATAGCCCGAGCCGAAGTTGTCCATGGAAATACGCACGCCTATTTCTTGAATAGGCTTAAGCTGCTGCAGCACTTCCTCCACGTCGTTATGTACAACTGACTCTATTATTTCCAGCTCCAGCAGCTCTGGCGATAAGCCAGATTGCTGTAAGGATTTGTCCACCATATCCCATAGATTTTTGCTTTCAATAACTTTCAAAGAGAGATTTACAGATACCGAAAGATTACTGTCGCCTTTTGCATTCCACTGCGTGCAATCCATACAAGCCTGCTTCAATACCCATCTTGTTATAGGTACAATCAATCCCGTTTCTTCCGCAATAGGTATAAATTCTGCCGGTGCAATATTGCCGAGCGTTGGATGAGTCCAGCGCAGCAGCGCTTCGAAGCCGATAGGCTTGTTTGTCTCCGCATTCCATTTTGGCTGGTAGTGGATTTTCAATTGATCCAGCACAAAAGAAGTACGCAAGCCCTTTTCAATTTCCATGCGCCTTACTAATTTATGATTCAGTTCTTCATTGTATGAACAGTACTGATTTTTGCCCAACCCTTTGGCGTAGTACATAGCCGTATCCGCAGATTTCAGCAAATCGGTCAAGGTTGTCCCGTGCTCAGGCGAATAGCTGATGCCAATAGATCCCGTTACATACAGCTCATTGCCGATTAACACATACGGTTTGCGTATTTCTTCCAAGATCTGTTCAGCCAATCGCTCTGCGTTGTGATGCTGCTTTTCATTCGTAACCATTAAAAACTCGTCGCCGCCAAGCCTGAAAATATGACTGCTGGCGTTCATAAAGCCGCTAATACGACTGCCGACTTCCTTCACAAGCAAATCGCCAACATCATGCCCCAGCGTATCATTAATCAGCTTAAATTGGTCCAAATCTAGAAAAAGCACAGAAAAGGAATGTTTGGGCTGTATGTCCGTAAAATATTGATTCATCGCATGCCGGTTAGGCAATCCTGTTAAAGGATCGCTATACGCCATCTGTTTCAATATCTTCCTCTCCCAGAACAGGGCGAAGGAAGTTACGACCACTAAGGCAAGCATAACAATACTGACTGCAAAAATAAGAAAAATATCTGTTGAGCTCTGCGGCAGTGAGGCTGCCAATACCGGGTCAATACACCAGAAGGAGCTCGCTTCCATGCCTGTATAGTGCATGCCGCAAATAGCTGTGCCCATGAGAAAAGCAACGAGCCATTTGGTCCATGCCGATTTATGGCGATGGCGAAAACGAATAAAGAAGAACAACGCTGCATACGAGGCCATGACTGCAATAACAGCAGACAAAATAAAGAGCAGCGGATCATATTTAATTTGTAGAAATGCGCTTTGCATCGACGCCATACCCGTATAATGCATCGTTACAATACCAGCGCCCATAATAACTGCAGCCAATGGGAGCGTATATTTACTGCTGGTGCTCCTGTTCGTTATGTAAAAAGCAAACATTGAAGCGCAAATACTGGCTAATAATGATATGATCGTGGTTTGCAAATGGTAATTTACTTGAACTTCCATATGAAAAGCCAGCATTCCGACAAAATGCATGGACCATATGCCAAACCCCATAACTAACCCGGAAACGACAAGCCACCTCCACTGTGCCCGGCCTGTCGTTTTCGATAGCTTATAGGTAAGATTAAGAGCAGAATAAGATGTAAATAATGCAATCATAAAAGATAATAATACTATCCAGTCATTATAACTGCCGTTAATACTGATCATTGATCCCTCCGCAACAACCCGTGCTTCACACTTGTAGTCATACTACCAAGTATTAGTATACCAATTAGCACCAAGGGATTCGACATAAGTTGCAACAATTTTATATTAGATTAAGGTTTTTTTGTACATATTTTGATATAGTTATGGAAAAAGCGATTTCGAAGGGAGTTTATGGAATGAGCAACGAGCAATCGCAGTCCAAAAAAGAGAATCAAGAGGTGGAGGCTGCGAATACAGAAAGATACGCTTACGAAAAAGAACAAGCAGAAAATTCAGCAGCTGTGAGCTCAGGCAACCCGGATGACGCAGAAAATTCAGAGCAAGCGGAGGCTGACGAGCAAGCTTTCAAGGAAGACGATGCAAGTATTGAACAGGAAGCTGCAGCGCACAATAGCGTTCAACAAGCAAATGCTTCATCCGGCTTCACTGCTCCTCCAGCTCCAGTTGTAAAAAAAGGCGGAACTGCCTGGATGATTACGAGCCTGGTGCTTGCTGCCGTACTAGTGTTTGTATTGATCAAGCCGCCGTTTGGCATTAAAAATGAAGCGGTAGCGAAGGTTAACAGCAATACGATTGATAAAGAAAGCTTATATGAGAAAATGCTATTGCTGGCCGGCCCTTCCATTCTTGATACGATGATTAACAACGAGCTTCTTGAGCAGGAGCTTAAAGCAAAAAACATTTCCTTTACAGACCAGGATATCACCGACGAAATTGACGCTATTAAAATGAGCATGGGCGGCGAGGAGCAATTCCAGGAAGCGCTTAAACAAAATAATATTACTATCGAGGCGCTAAGCTTTAATGTTCGTCAGCAAGCTTTGGTCAGAAAGGCACATGAACCGAATACGAAAGTAACGGACAAGGAAATTGAAGAGTTTTATGAGCAGTACAAGGACAGCATTGGCGGTACTGATACAATCAGAGCTTCGCATATTCTAGTTGATACAGAAGAGGAAGCAAAGGAAATTGCTGAGCAGTTGAAAGGCGGAGCAGATTTTGCCGAGCTGGCCAAAGAGAAATCAAAAGACGGCTCCAGCAGCATGGGCGGTGATCTGGGCTACTTCGGGAAAGGACAAATGGTTCCGGAATTTGAAGAGGCAGCATTCGCACTAGAAGTTGATCAAGTAAGCGATATCGTCAAATCTGAATTCGGATATCATATTATTAAGAAAACCGAAGATAAGAAAGGCGCTTCGCTGGACGAGCTCAAAAACCCGATCCGCACTATGCTTATTGGCCAGGAAGCTGCAGCTGAAGAGAGCGGTTTGACTGCAGAGCTCCAAGATAAAGCAAAAATTGAAAACTCACTGGATAAAAATAAAGAAGAAACAGCAGACGCAAAATAATAGGCGACAAGCAGAACCGGCACTTCCTTGGGTAAGGAAGTGCCGGTTCTTAGTAAAATATAGAAAACGGAATATCCCTGGCTGGACGTTCCGTTGTTTCGTGCTTATAAATGCTTGCCCATAATGAATCGAATTGGACACACGTTCCGTTATTTGCCTTAAAACCACCATTTTTTTAATTTCGCGGCCACATGTTCCGCTATTCGGTTCTAAACGGGGCTCTTTCCGCCATTTAATAGCAAATAACGGAACGTCTGTCACTTTACTTCCTCTAAACTGCAATTTTGGGCGAAATAACGGAACGACTGACCGGCTCTGTGAGCAAATCGCTCCCTGCAGCAGTAGGATATAAACAAAATGAGCTGCGCAATCTAGTATATGACTGGCAGCTTTTTTGTTTAAATATGATGATTAGTAGCCTTCTCCGCTTTGACCCTGCACAATCGCAACGCTTGCGCTAGCACCAATGCGGCTCGCGCCTGCCTTAATCATGCGGCAGGTCGTATCATAATCGCGGACTCCGCCAGAGGCTTTGACGCCGATATTAGGACCTACCGTTTGGCGCATCAAAGCAATAGCTTGCTCTGTTGCTCCGCCCTTCCCAAAGCCGGTAGACGTTTTGACAAAGTTGGCCCCTGCACGGACGGACAGCTCGCATGCAGTAACAATTTCTTCGTCAGACAGCATGCCTGATTCCAAAATAACCTTCAGAACGGCCTGATCGCCGCATGCCTGCGCAACTGCAGCAATATCCTGCTCTACTGCTGCAAGCTCTCCAGATCGCAGCAAGCCGATATTCAGCACCATATCAATTTCATTAGCCCCATCCATAATCGCTTGCTTGGCTTCAAATGCCTTGGCAGCCGAGCTGGTCGCCCCCAATGGAAAGCCTACTACAGTTGTAACACCAGTTGAAGTGCCTGACAGCTCCTTGGCTGCCAGCGAAACCCAGCTTGGGTTTACGCAAACTGTAGCAAATTGATACTGCCTGGCATCCTTGCACAGCTCAATAATCTCTTGTTTGGTTGCTTCCGGCTTCAGCAGCGTATGGTCGATCATAGCGGCCAGTTGAGCAGCTGTAAGCTCTCTGTCTTGCTCATGTATATTCATTGCAACATGCCCCTTCCTGCTAATCTGCTTTACAATAGCTATTGTTCATTCATTATAATGCCTGCCTCGTTGAACAACAATAGCTTACTGCAAAGCAGCAGCGGCAGCAGCTTGCGCAAGTCTGCATGAGCAAGTACAGTTCCAGTTACACTGCCTCGATAGCCTCGCTCTCCTGCTCTTCTACTTCCTTCTGCCAATACTTCTCGCTGCCAGGCAAATCGTCAAACCATGACGCCTCTGGCGGACAATCAAGAATCATAAACTGACCGTAATTGCCCTCTCGGGACTGATGATACTTCAAATACGCCTTACCGTTCTCAATCGCCAATATTTCTATTTTGCCTGAAGAATGGCTCATCGATAATCTGACGCGCTTGCCTAGACCTGACGTCTTTGCTTTAGCCTGTTCAACAAGCTGGTATGCTCTTTGCAAAGAAACGACAAAATCACGATTTCCGGCAACAGGGCGGTTAATAAAGAAATAGTAAGGGGTAACGCCGGCCCAGGACAATTGATCCAGCAGCTCGGCAAGTACGTCAGCATCATCGTTTATGCCGCGAATAATAGGGGTTTGATTGACAACAATGGCGCCAGCCTCATGCAGCGCTTGAAAGCCGCGCTTTGCCTCCGGCGTAATTTCTCGTGGGTGGTTGATATGAGCCATGACATAGATTCGCTTCTCAGGCGTAGAATACTGCTTGATCAACTCCAGCAATGCTTCATCCTCATAGATTCGCATCGGATTAAATACCGGCATCTTGGAGCCGAGGCGAATAATTTTGACATGGTCAATCTCTCTCAAGCGTTCAATAATGCTTCTTAACTTAGGTGTTCCAAGTATTAAGCTGTCTCCGCCAGTGAGCAATACATTGTTAATACTCGGATTGGCGGCGATATACTCAATTCCCGGATCGACATTGGATACTGCTTCCTTCACATCATTGCGGAATAAACGTTTGCGGAAGCAATATCTGCAATACGCACCGCATACCTCTGACACAATAAGCAGTGCAGTTGTGCCATACTTATGCTGGCACCCTGGCACGACATAGTTGGCTTCCTCATCAGAAGCGTCCCATCTGCCGTATTCCATCAGCTCTCCCTCGTTCGGTATAACTAACCTGCGAATCGGGTCATCGGGATCATTCCAATCAATGAGCGATAAGTAATAATCATTCACACGAAATGCAAACTTTTCTGTTATCGGCTTTAGTCGCTCTCGTTCACTCTCCGGAATCATTGTGAGACGATCTAAATTCATAACATACTTTGGCTGCGCCATTCAAACCCCTCCTAAAATAAGATTTGATATGCACGCTTCACCAGTGGATGGTCTGACGAAAAACAAAAAATAACCCCGGCCGGCAGGTGCCAGCAAAGCAATAGAGCTTGCAGTCGCGTAGGACTGCTGCTATCACTTTAACAGGGTCATTATGTGTAAGATTATAAATTAAGAAAGCAATGACCCACCCACTGCTGACGAGGTTAGCTGACGGACTCGGGTAAGATGGTCCCCTAAGATTCGCTTCATGCGATCTATTCGCCCCACAAGATTGGTTCCCCCGCTTTCCGATTCGAAAGATCGGAAATTAAGCGTAACTATAGTTTATATGATTGAATGCTTGTTCGTCAACCTCAGGCTGGATATTTTTATTACATTAAGGCTTCCCTGGAGACTGTCGATTAATTGTGGATAAGGCAACAAGCAATAAGAAGGGGTGCCACTGCGATCAAGATTGGGATTCCGACCGCTGTTGTAGTCTAATTTTTCTTAATAAATAAACCCTGCTAAGGATAAAATTGGCCTACAAAGGGGGACGCTGCCGCTTCTCCATTCCCATTCTTGCTCTCTTATGCCCGTAACTCTATTCAGCTTTAGGCTGAAGTTGTACTGCCGCCTGCTTGCCGCTCACTTGTATTCCTGTTTGCTTGCTCCCCGATTCTGCCAGATCCTTTACTAATCTTTCGACAAGCTCCTTCGCTGCCGCTCCCTGCTTGCCGCTAATTTTGACAACCAGCAGTACGGAGTGGCCTGACTCAAGAAGCTTTTGTGCCTGACGGCATTTCGTCTCATAATCATGCTCTTCAATCTCTGGTGACAGACGAAGCTCCTTCACTTTGGCTGGCTTATTGCTTTCCTGCTTTTTCTGCTGATCGCGCTGCTGCTTGGCTTGCCCCTTGGCAACAAGGCGGCAGGGCGGCGGACTGCTCATCAGCGATGTACATACCAGATCTGCGGATTGCTGCTTAGCCATATCAAGTGCATCCTCGCGAGAAACTACGCCTATCTCCTGCCCATCTAATCCAGTCAGCAAAACTTCTGCTGCTTTTATTTTCTCATTCATAATGATTGAACCTGCCACTACTGCCAGCCTCCGTTCTTTATTCGGCTAATAAATGGAGGGTGTCGATTAATTGTGGATAAGGCAATCGTAAGGGATACTGCTACGATCAAGTTTGGGATTCCGACCGCTGTTGTAGTCCAATTTTTTGATGAAATAACCCCTATAAAGGATAAAATTGGTCTACAAAGGCGGACGCTGCCGCTTCTCCATTCCCAATCTTGCTCTTCGTTCCCCTTTCTTATTGCTTATCATTAGTTGCCCACAATTAATCGATCCCCTCAAAAGTCGATTTAAACCATATGCCTGCTATAAAAACAATTTCAAACAAACAGAGTAGCGCAAACAACAATAAAAATGCGGCTAGAAGGCATTTACCGCTCATTTTTATCCATTTCATCATTGCAGCCCCTCCTGCATACGTTCAAGAAATTATTTACTTTATGTAATAATAAGTCAACTTTCATACAAAAGTAACCTTAGCTTACTTAAATAGTGAAGAAGTCCCAAGCATTACTCTGCCTGGGACTTCTTCAATCTGTTTGATTCATATTAGGCTCGCCGCAATTAGATGATTACAGCATTTCCTTTCGAAGCTCAGCTCCAGACTTAGGCGACAAATAGCCTAGCGGAATATCAAAGATCGTCTTAGCGCCTCTTTGACCCTCTTCAGCAAGCTTATAGGCTGCTCTTGCACATGCTACTACAACACTCGCTGTAAACTCAGGATTACTGTCCAGCTTCAAACCGAATTCTATAATTTGCGTATTGCCTGTTCCTGTTTTGCCGCTGCGAAGCACCATGCCGCCATGAGGCATTGCAGAATGCTCAGCTTTCAGCTCGTCTTCTGTAATAAAGTGTACCGTTGTATCGTAGTCAGCGAAATAATTCGGCATCGTTTTGATTTCATTTGCGATTGCCGTCTCATCAGCGCCTTCTTCCTTCACAACATAACAAACACGGATATGCTTCTCGCGAGTATCCAGCTCAGGATTTTCTCCAGCGCGTACTCTCTCGACAGCATCTTCACTTGGGATCGTGTACTGCACGCCATTTTTGACGCCATTCACACGGCGAATCGCATCGGAATGACCTTGGCTCACACCTTTGCCCCAGAACGTATACTCCTTGCCTTCTGGCAATACCGCTTCGCCAAGCAGGCGATTCAAGGAAAACAATCCTGGATCCCAACCGGTGGAGATTACTCCAATCTTGCCGCTTGCAACCGCAGCTTCGTTAATAGAATCGTAATATTCCGGAATTCGCGCATGGCGGTCAAAGCTGTCCACCGTATGAAACATTTTTACGAATTGCGGGCCTTGCTCAGGCAAATCAGTAGCCGAACCGCCGCACAAAATCATAACATCAATTTCATTGGTAAACTTTTCTGCGTCATCTATCGTATATGCTTTTGTCGTTGAAGTAATAGTAGCCGGGTCGCGTCTCGTAAAGATAGCCTTCAGCTCCATATCGGGGCTTTGTGCGATTGCAAGCTCTACTCCACGGCCCAGATTGCCATAGCCTACTATTCCAATCTTAATTTTTTTTTTCAATCTAACATCATCCTTCATTATGACGGTTATTAGATCCAGCCGCGTGCTTCCATTGCAGATGCAATGCGCTTGATAGAAATCATATACGCAGCAGTTCTGAAGTCAGTTTTGAATTCATTTGCCATATCGCGAACTGCTTCATAGGAAATAATCATATTTGTTTTTAGACGATCCAATACTTCTGCTTCGCTCCAGTAGTAGTGCTGAAGATTTTGTACCCACTCGAAATAGGAAACGGTAACTCCGCCTGCATTAGCAAGAATATCTGGGATAACTGTAATATCTTTGCTGAATAGGATGCGATCTGCTTCAGGGGTAGTTGGTCCATTAGCGGCTTCTGCGATGATTTTTGCTTTAATGTTGTCTGCATTAGCTGCCGTAATGACATTCTCTAGAGCGGCTGGTACGAGGATGTCTACTTCTAGTTCAAGCAATTCTTGGTTTGTAATGATATGGGATTGGCCATATTCTGCAATGGAGGAATTGTCTTTCAAATTACCTACAACCTCAAGATCAAGGCCATTTGCATCATAGATACCGCATTTCGAATCACTTACTGCTACAACCTTGCAGCCTGCTTCGCTTAGCAAGCGCGCTGCAATTCTTCCCGCGTTTCCGTACCCTTGAATAGCAACTGTCGCGTTCTCAACCGGCAATCCTTTGTCCTCTAGTGCTGCAAGAATCGTGTACACACAGCCTTGAGCTGTTGCTTCATTACGACCCTTAGAGCCACCGACAATTAGCGGCTTGCCTGTAATAACGCCAGGTGAATAAGTGCCTTTCAACCTGCTGTACGTGTCCATCATCCAGCCCATGATTTGCGGGGTAGTGTACACATCTGGTGCAGGTATATCTTTGTCCGGTCCAACGAAGTCTACAATTGCTTCCATAAATCCTCTACTAATCCGTTCAACTTCAGCTTTGCTGTAATCATGAGGATCACAAATTACGCCGCCTTTGCCACCGCCATACGGCAAACCTACTACACCACACTTAAAGCTCATCCACATCGACAAAGCTTTCACTTCATCAAGTGTAACTCCCGGGTGGAATCGAATTCCTCCCTTTGTAGGTCCGATCGCATCATTGTGCTGCGCTCGAAAGCCTTCAAAAACTTTAACCGAACCGTCATCCATTTTTACTGGAAAGCTTACCGAAAGCACACGCTTTGGATGCTTCAATAAATTAGTGACATGCTCCGGCAGTTGCAACAGCTTTGCGGCTGCATCAACCTGCTGTTGAGCGATCTCATAAGGGTTTAAATTCTCTTTAACCGTAGTTGCTGTCATACCGTTTCAGTCCTTCTTTTTAAAGTTCGACTCGAGGCAGTAGCCGATTTAATAATTTTAACCTGTCATATCTTATTTTGAAAGGATTTTTTCACAAAAAAATGTGTATATTTTTAGGAATTTGTCCAATTGTCATTAATATGTCTTTAATTTTAACCAGATTTTATAAAATATCCGCCCTGCTTTAAGCTTGCCTAGATGTTGTGTCTTCCTCTTAAACAGCAACCCGATCTTGTAGTAAACAAGACATAATAAGCACAGGCTTACCCTTTCTAGACACTCGAATAAGCAGGGTGGACTGGAAATAATTACATTACTTGCGGTGCATTTTGAATTGCAAAAATAGCTCGTTATAGTGCGACAGCATTTTAGCGCCCAAATTGTTATAAACCTCAAGCCGCGCCGTTAATTCCTCATCCGGATAAAAGCGCTCATCTCCTGAAATATCTTCGGGCAACAGCTCCAGAGCAGCTTTATTAGGCGTAGAATAGCCGACATACTCTGCATTTTGCGCAGCGACCTCGGGATCGAGCATAAAATTAATGAACTGGTGCGCTCCTTCTACATTGCGCGCAGAGGCTGGAATAACCATATTATCAAACCATAGATTTGAACCTTCTTCAGGAACTGTATATTCCAGCACATCGTTTTCATCCATTATTTCTGAAGCATCGCCGGACCATACTAAGCCTACAGCAGCTTCCTCATTGGCCAACAGCATTTTGATTTCATCGCCTACAATAGCCTTTACGTTGGGTGTCAGCTTCGTAAGCTTCTTCACCGCTTCCTGCAAATGCTCTTCATTCGTATCATTCAAGGAATAGCCCAAGCTGTTAAGGCCCATTCCTATAACCTCTCTCGCCCCGTCCACCAATAAAATTTGATTGCGCAGCTGTTCGCTCCACAATTCATCCCAGCTTTCAAAGGTCAGATCGCCAACCAAATCAGGATGATAGACGATGCCTAACGTTCCCCAGAAGTATGGGATTGAATACGCATTGTCCGGATCAAAAGAAAGATGCATAAAGCGCGGATCAATATATTGCAAGTTCGGAAGCTTGCTATGATCCAGCTTTTGAAGCAAATTTTCCTCCTTCATTTTGCTGATGGCATACTCTGAAGGAATACTGATATCGAAGGCGGTTCCGCCTTGCGAAATTTTAGTCATCATCGCTTCGTTGGAGTCAAAGGTTTGGTAAATAACTTTAATTCCGCTTTCCTGCTCGAACTGCTTAATTAAATCTGGATCAATGTAGTCTCCCCAATTGTAGATCGTCAGTGTATTTCCACTGGAATAGCCTGCGCTGGAGTTAAGCATTTTGGCTGCGTACATCATTCCTAAAGCTGCTATAACGACAAGCAGAAATGTGCGGACTAGCTGTTTCATCCTCTCTCCTCCTTGCTGGCAGGCTTTTGATTCCGCTGATTAATAAAGTAATAGCCTGCAACTAGTAATATGGTGAAGAGGAACAGCAATGCCGAAAGCGCATTGATCGACAAGGACACTCCCTGTCTTGCCCGTGAATAAATCTCGACGGATAATGTTGAATAGCCATTGCCAGTAACAAAGAAGGTCACTGCAAAATCATCCAGCGAGTATGTTAATGCCAGGAAGAAGCCGGCAAATATGCCTGGTTTAATGTAAGGCAAAATTACTTTTGACAGCACATCCCATGAGCTTGCTCCAAGATCACGAGCAGCATCGATGAGCGTGCTGCTCATTTCCTCAAGCTTAGGCAATACCATAATAACGACGATCGGCACGCTAAACGCAATATGGGCCAGCAATACCGACACGAATCCCAACTGAATGCCAATAAACGTGAACAAGATTAAAAATGACGCACCGATAATGACATCCGGACTTACGATTAATACATTGTTGAGTGTAAGCAAGGTCTGCTTGGGACGATTGCTGCGCAGCTGATAAATTGCAATCGCGCCAAGTACGCCCAGTATTGTCGAAATAACAGCAGACAGAAGCGCTATTACGAACGTATTCATCACAATAATAAGCAAACGCGTATCCTGGAATACATCGGCATAAAACTCCCACGTAAACCCTTCGAAGCTGCGCATGGAGCCGCCGCTGTTAAACGAATACAAAATCAGATAAAAAATCGGCGCATATAAAATAATAAATATAGCAATCAAGTAAAGATTGGAGAGCTTCCATCTATTTTTTAACAATGTCCAGCACTCCTTTCTTTCTGCTGCCGGTCAGCACCATAAATAATGCCATCGCAATAATAAGGAACACGGCAATCGTCGCACCCATTCCCCAGTCCTGCGTAACGAGAAAATGCTGCTCAATAGCTGTTCCAAGTGTAATAACCCGATTGCCTGCAATAAGGCGCGTAATCATAAACAAGGAAAGCGCAGGAATGAAGACGGACATGCAGCCTGCCTTAACACCGTTAATCGTTAACGGGAATATAACTCGCTTAAATGTAGTCCAAGCCGATGCCCCCAAATCTCTGGCCGCAAACACTAGAGTTGGGTTCATTTTTTCGAGGGCGTTGAATATAGGCAATATCATAAATGGAATAAATATATATACGGCAACAAATATAAAACTGAAATCTGTAAATAAAATTTGTTTCGTGCCGATGCCGCTCCACTCCAGCACAGCATTAACAAACCCATATGTGCCAAACAAGCCGATAAAAGCATATGCTTTCAACAACAGGTTAATCCAGCTTGGCACGATAATGAGCAGCAGCCATAATTGCTTATGCTTTGTCTTGGTCAGTAAATAAGCGGTCGGATAAGCTACCAGCAGTGAAAATGCTGTAATTAAAAAAGCATACCAAAACGAGCTTAGCGTCATTTTCAAATAAACAGGTGTAAAAAATTTTTCGTAATTACTGAACGTGAAATTGCCTTCTACATCAAACAAAGAATAGTACACAATCAATACGATTGGCGCAATGACAAATAGGGCAATCCATAGTAGATAAGGGATTAGGTATAAGCTTCTTGCCTTATTAGCCATCGCTATCATTCTCCCCGCCGTAGGACTCGAGACGCTTGTCGAATTCCTCCTCCGTCTCATTCAAACGCATGACATGAATCGCTTCGGGATCAAAATAAAGACCAATATGCTCTCCAACCGCAGCTTTCCGTGTAGAATGCACCAGCCATTCATTGTTCGCAGCGTCATAGCAGCAAATTTCATAGTGGACGCCGCGGAACAGCTGTGAGTCTACCCGTACCTGCAGCTTGCCTTTGTCAGGAGAAGTAATTTCTAGATCCTCGGGCCGAATGACAATATCCACTACTTCATTAGGAAGCAGCCCTTGGTCGACGCATTCATAGGCATGGCCGCCAAACTCCACCTCGAAATCTCGTGTCATTTTACCCTTGACGATATTGGATTCTCCAATAAAATCTGCAACAAAACGGTTAATAGGCTCATCATAAATATCTGTAGGCGTGCCTGACTGCTGAATTTTTCCGCCATTAATAACGAATATTTCATCTGACATGGCAAGCGCTTCTTCTTGATCATGCGTAACAAAAATAAACGTGATGCCGAGCCGCCGCTGCAGCTCGCGCAGCTCATACTGCATCTCTGTTCGAAGCTTCAAATCGAGCGCGGACAGCGGCTCATCGAGCAGTATAATCTCCGGCTCATTTACAATCGCCCGGGCTATAGCTACACGCTGCTTCTGGCCGCCGGACATCTCGGAAATTTCTCTATTCTCATATCCGCTAAGGTTAACAAAACGCAGCGCTTCTTTAACCTTTTCGGCAATAGCAGCATTTTTAAGCTTTTTAATACGAAGACCAAATGCTACATTCTCAAATACATTGAGGTGCGGAAATAATGCGTAGTCTTGAAATACCGTATTCACCTGCCGCTCATTGGCAGGAACCTTATTAATAATTCGCCCGTTAAAATAAATATTCCCTTCAGATGGTTCCGTAAATCCAGCAATTAATCTTAGAATTGTCGTTTTGCCGCAGCCGGAAGGACCTAGAAGGGTATAGAACTTGCCTCTTTCAATTGTAAAGCTGACATCCTTCAAGACTGCTTCCTCATTATGAGCATACCGCTTCGTCACATGTTCAAAGCGAATAATCGTTTGCTCCCGCATTGCACATACTCCTTTTACGTCATATTGCCCATGATTATACAGCAAATTTTAACGATCGTCGTCATATTATACAAAAAAATTCCCCACCCCATATCTTCTTCTACGAAGACATATGCTGATGAGGAATTGTGTATCGTTAGGATTGGCTTTCCAGCGCTTCTTTATGCTTCTTTAGATCATCGCCCAGATCATCCTTGATGCTGGTGTCCGACAGCTTGGTCCCCGACCGATAAGCGGACCGGACAATCATATGGCCAGCTACCGGAGCAGTCAAAAATACAAAAATAATTCCGAGCAGCAGTCTGATGCTAATAATGTTATGGACGAACCAAAAGTATATAAAGGTAGCGAGCAATACAAACATAATGCCTAGAGTAATACTCTTGGTAGCGGCATGAGAACGATTATAAACATCTGGAAGGCGTATAAAGCCAAGCGAGCTTATCAAGCTGAGAATTGTGCCTGATATGATTAAAATAAGCACAATAATTTCAATGATCGCGGTTCCGTTCAATCACGACACCTCTTTCCAAAAATCTGCATAGGGCGATTGTGCTGAGGAATGCCAGTATGCCGATTAGCAGAATCGTCTCCAGGTAAGCCCTGGAATCAAGCAGGATCGATAGAATCGCAATAATCCCAATAATGCTGTAGCTGATTGAATCAAGCGCTAATATGCGATCTGGCAAAGTAGGCCCTTTTACAACGCGATACAGAGCGATAACGATAGATATTGACAAGAGGCTCATACATATAAAGAGCAGCGTATCGAACATTAGCCCATCACCTCTCTAATCGCTTTCTCAAACAAGCGCTTCGTCTTCTCGATCTCTTCCTGAAACTCGGCAACATCCATAGCGTGGACATAAAGAATTCCTTCGTCTGGCGCTACCTCCATAATGACAGAGCCTGGCGTAAGCGTAAGCAGATTGGACAGCATCGTAATTTCCCATTCCGACTTGAGCGAGGTAGTCATTTTGAATATCCCAGGCTGAATATTAATTTTGGGACGTGTAATTTGAGCGATAACAATAACACTCGACTTTACAATTTCGATGCCAAATAAATAAAGCAGTTTAATAATAGCCCATACTCTGCGGCCGTAGAAAGGTGTTGGGAAGAATCGTCTTAGTATAAAGATCATATTCATTCCAATGACGTAGCCGATCATAAAGGTTAATGTATTCCACTCATCATGAAGCAGCATCCATACCATTGCAATGAGCAAATTGAGCAATATTTGCATCGTCACTTTCCTATCACTTCCTCCCTGATCAAACGGCCGGCGCTACGAAGAGTACAGCACAGCCTCTATATATAAAGATGGATTTGTCATCACCTGTACAGCTTCATTGACAAACAGCATGACACCCTCTGCTCCAACACCCATTCCAACTACGAGAATGGCAAGTAATGCCGCTGGCAGCAATGCTCCTTTGCCAGTCGATTTTTCCTCGCCTTCGCTCAGCAAGGTTTCTCCCCAAAAGCTGTTAATAAATATTTTGATAACGGAATACAACACGAACAGGCTTGTTATAATTCCGATTGCTGTCATCACATATTGCTGCTCTGAGATTCCACTCTTTAAAACGGTTATTTTACCGATAAAGCCGCTAAGCGGCGGAACGCCTGCCAATGCTAGCGCAGCTAACAGGAACAGCCAGCCAAGCCATGGACGATAGCGGATAAGCCCGCTTATTTCTTTAAGCTTATCTGTGCCGGCAATACTGATAATAGTACCCCCAAGTATGAAAATTAATGCTTTAGCGAGCATATCGTGAATGAGATAATACAAAGCTCCGCCAAGCGATTCAGGAGTGGCAAGTGCGATGCCGAATACAATAAAACCGATAGAAATAATAATGTTGTAGACGAGAATCGGTTTGATGCTCCAATAAGCAACCGCGCCTATTGCGCCAAGCACCATCGTAATAGCCGACATCCACAGCATTATTTGATGGGTAATTTGCGGCTCATGATTAAATATTAACGTGAACGTTCTAAGTATGGTGTAAATACCGACTTTAGTCAGCAATGCGCCGAACAAAGCCATAATAGGAAGCGGCGCCACACGATAAGAGCCTGGCAGCCAGAAAAATAAAAGCAGCGCTGATTTCAATCCAAATACAGTGAGGAGCAGCAAGCTTACTGTTGTCAGCAAGCCTGTTTGGCCTGATTCCGCCACTCTTTCAGCCAAATGGGCCATATTGAGCGTGCCTGTAATCGAGTACAAATAAGCGATTGCTATAACAAACAGGCTAGAGGAAAGCATATTAATGACGACATACTTAATCGTCTCCCGAAGCTGCGTTTTCCCGCTGCCCAAGCTAATGAGCACATAAGATGCCAGCAGCATCACTTCAAAAAATACAAATAGATTAAAAATATCTCCTGTCAAAAACGAACCGTTTACCCCTGTCAACAGCAGCAGCATTAAAGGGTAAACATAGTTGCTTTTGCGCTGCTCTCCAATCGAATGCTGGGCATATAAAATACAGGCGAGCGTTACTATAGAAGCTACTGCTGCCAGCAGCACAGCGAGCATATCAGCTACGAGCGGAATACCGTACGGCGCCCTCCAGCCCCCAATATGCAAAACCTGTATTCCGTTATTGTATACCTGGCCGATAAGCATCAGGGAGACAACAAGCGTCGCCGCTGCACCAGATGTAGCGATAACATGCTGAAGCTTGTGGCGCCCTTGAAAAAAGAATAAAACAATCGCAAATAGCAGCGGAAGAAAGATTGGAAGTACAACTATATTATTCATCGGTTTGTCCCCTTAACTTCTCCACATCATCAGTACCCAGCTCTTGATAAGCCCGGTATCCCAGCACTAATGAAAATGCAGTAAGTGCAAAACTGATAACGATGGAGGTAAGTATTAACGCCTGCGGTATCGGATCGGTGTAGCTCTCGGCGCCTTCTCCCAGCAAAGGAGCGGCCCCCTTCTTCAATCCGTTAATTGCCATTAGCATCAAATGGACACCATGCGAAAACAAAGACAGGCCCAAAATAATACGCAGCAGCGATTTACTTAAAACAAGATAGGTTGCGACCGTAAACAAAATTCCTGCGATAATTGTAATAAATATTTCCATACTACGCGTCCTCGCTTATGCTTTGAATAATCGTCATAGTCGTGCCTACAACTGCACAGTATACGCCTAAGTCGAACAATACGGCGGTCGCAAGTCCCGTTTCCCCGAACAATGGCAAATTTACATACTCATACTTTTGCGTCAAAAAAGGAACGTCGAACAAAAACGCCCCAGCGCCGGTTAGGACGGCAAGCAGCAAGCCGACAGCACCTAAAATCCGGAAATTCATAGGCAATATTTCGAGCACAGTCTGAGCATTGAAGGAAATATAGAGCAGCAGCAAGGCAGACGCTGTAATAAGGCCGCCGATAAAGCCGCCTCCCGGATTGTTATGGCCGGCAAACATAATATAGATGGAGAACGTTATAATGATAAAGACAAGCACCTTGGCCGCCGTTTGCAAAATCGTATCTTTGAAGTTCATTATTGTCCCCCTTTTGACTTACGCATCTTGATCAATGTGTATATGCCAATTCCTGCTGTAAACAGCACGACAATCTCCAGCATCGTATCAAAGGCGCGGAAGTCAACCAGCAAAGCGTTAACCATATTTAAAGCACCTGTCAATTCGTATGCATTCTCGAAAAAGACAGTGATGGACGGGAACAGCTTATGCCCCATAGCCGATAATCCGACTAAGGTAAGCGTTAAGCCAACACCTATAGAAATAGTTAAATGAGCTATATTTAACGGCAATCGTTTCATTTCTGCTTTCAGCTTAGGCATAAAATAAAAGCACATTAAAAACAACGCTGTCGTTATCGTTTCAACAACCAGCTGAGTTAATGCAAGATCCGGCGCTCTGAATATAACAAAGAACAGCGACACCAAATAGCCAACCGCACCTACGGCAATGACGGATGTGACACGGGAATTAACAAATATAATGTACACTGCAACAATTGCAATCGCGATGCCCAGTACGTATTCATATACTTTTATCGGAGATGCGTACGACCAGTCGATAACGAACGCACGCTGCAGCAGCAATGAGCCGCCAATTACAATAATGACAAAAGAAAACAGATACATTAAATAAGTATTTAAGCTTCCGGTCATATATTTGGCGGTCCAATTGCGCGAATTGCGTTCCAGCGCCTGCAAACCTTTTTCGTAAGCATTATTCAACGTATATTTGCGCGGCAGATTGTCATAAATTTCTGCCCAGCGTTTAAATTGCTTATGCAATATCGTTCCCAGAATAACGATTCCTATCGTCATAAACAGTTCTGGCTGAAAGCCATGCCATGCCGAAATAGGCTCTACAAAGCGCTCACCTTCCGGCAGGAAATTCGGCAGCACCGCATGCATAGCAGGCTCAAGCACGTTGTTCGCAAGCAGATTCGGGAAGAAAAATACGAGCACAACAAGCAGCGCCAATATGCCAGGCGGAATAAGCATGCCAAGCGGAGCCTCATGCGGCTTGCGATCAAGCAGCTCTGGCCGATAATTGCCAGTAAAGGTTCTGAAGACAAGCCTCAGGCAGTATACGAACGTAAACACGCTGGCAAGCCAGGCGGCAATCGGAATAAGCACTGTCCAAGTGGCCATATTGCTTGATACTGACAATACGCTTGTAAAGAACATTTCCTTACTTAAAAATCCGCTGAATGGCGGCAAGCCTGCCATTGACAGCCCGCCGATCAGCGTCAATGTAAATGACACCGGCATAATGCTCATCAAACCGCCGAGCTTACGGATATCCCGTGTGCCCGTCTCATGGTCAAGTATGCCGACAACCATAAATAAACAGCCTTTAAAGATAGAGTGGTTAACCAAGTGAAATATAGCGGCCTGCAAGGCAAAAGCAAACAGCTTGTATTGATCGCTGAATTGTCCATTAAGCGCCAAAGAGCCGATGCCGAGCAAGGTCATCACAAGCCCCAGCTGGCTTATTGTGGAGTAGGCCAGCAGCGCCTTCAAATCAACCTGGCGAATGGCCATAAAGGAGCCCCAGAATAACGTGATCATCCCTACCGTCACAATGATCCAGAACCATTCCATTTCGCCGCCAAAAATAGGCGTAAATCTGGCTACGATATAAATGCCCGCCTTAACCATCGTTGCGGAATGCAAATAAGAGCTGATCGGCGTAGGAGCCTCCATCGCGTCAGGCAGCCATATATGAAATGGAAATTGGGCTGATTTCGTAAATGCTCCAAGTAAAATCAAAAGCATAGCTGGCACAAAAAGCCCGCTTGCCGTAATTTGGTCCAATGCTCCGATCATTTCTCTTATACTGAAGGTGCCTGCAACATGTCCAAGCATAAGAAATCCGATGAGCATGGCGAATCCGCCAGTCATTGTGATAAGCATCGCCTTCTGCGCCCCATAACGGGAATTTTTGCGCTGATACCAATAAGCGATAAGCAGGAAAGATGATACACTTGTCAGCTCCCAGAACAAGTAAAGGACAATGACATTATCAGAAAGCACTACGCCGAGCATTGCCCCCATGAACATGAGCAAATAGACGTAAAAATTGTGCAGCGCCTCCCGTTCCTTCGACATGTAGTAAATCGAATACAGCACGACCAGCAATCCAATACCGGTTATAATCAGCAGGAACAGAAGCGATAAGCCGTCCACATACAAAGAGAAATGGATACCCAAAGAAGGGACCCACGGAATAGAAAATTGCATAGGGGTCATTGCTGAATTAAGAGGAAAATACGATGATATGAAATACGTAAAAAAATAACTGAAAAGAGTAAGCGGAACGAGAAGCACGAACCACCCGGTATGTATGTTGCGGAATTTCTTAAATAAAACAGGTACTAGGCAGGCAAAGAGAAAGGGAGTCAGTACAGCTGCGTGCAATAAGGACAATACGGGCCCTCCTATATCTTTTTTTCTTTGTTGAATGATTAAGACTTATACAATAACAATTAGACACTTCTTGCCTTGGACTCCTAGGCAAACTTCTTGCCTTGAACTCAATGGAGCTATCAGGCTGTTGAAAAACTCGTTTTGAAACTCTAACGAATGCTAGTAGCGCTATTATGCCGAAAAAGCTTGTTTTAAATTTGTAACGAATTGTAGCATGCTTATTGGCTGTAAAATGCTGCCCAAATGAGTATTTTTTCACAGATAACGCCTTGACGATGCGTTAGAATTTAAAAAGGTGCATTTTATGCGAAATAGCGCCTTCAGAATTCGTTACAAAATGAATGGCTTCTGGAGCTCCGCTCCAGGTCTGTTATCCAGGTATTAAGATGCCGCAAAGCTGTTTCAACAGCCTGCGCCATGAATGTAATTTATAACAATATCTTATAATTATACGAGCTAACTCTTTATCCTTAAGAAAGGATTTCCGTAAGACAGCGAAGCCGTTTGCCTTTAATTATAAGGCTTAATAAATTTTCCACTATAAACTTGTTCTTATAATATGCCGGTAAACGCGACAGCGGAGCCGTGTATCCTTGATTAGAAAGTTCTCATACAATGTCTAACAGTATTATTATACACTATAGTAATTGACAGAACCAAACAAAAAATGTACTCTGTAGTCAATGTTGTGAACATTTGCATGGATTTTGGGCATAATAATAAGGAACAGCTTGCATTTGCCCGGCAAAGAATTAATAATGAGGTGACCTCTTAATTGTGGAACGGTAAAATGGATGAAAGCATACTCGTTTGTGTTTATTACGGTCCAAACGGAGAGCGACTAATTCGTAGAGGCGGAAAAATTGCTAATATGCTGAACTGCCCTCTATATGTTCTCACAGTTGACCCGCTGCCCGAAGATGAATTGGATATCGAGAAGACGCATTACATTGAGCATTGGAAGCAATTGGTGAAGGAACATAATGCGGAGCACTTTTATATAAAGTACAACGAGAGCCGCCCTGTTGCAAAAGTCATTGGTGAAATAGCCAGAAAACATAATATTACCCAAATCGTATTAGGCCAAACCGCGCAAAGCAGATGGAAGGAAATTACGAAAGGCTCCTTCATCAATATTTTGCTGACTGAAATTCCTTTTGTCGATCTCCATATCGTGTCGGTATCCCGAGATCTTGAAAATCATGGCGAAGGATATTACGAAAAAGGAATTCGCGCATATTTGCTCAAAGAAAATGACCACTACCGCCTTAACTTCAATCATACAACTCAAGATGTTTACGAAGGCATCTTCTATAAAGAAATCGGTACAGACTTCAACAACGGCACCTTTAAGTTTATGAAGGATAACTGCATGATTGAAGTGCAAATTGTAGACGACTATGTAAAGGATATGCCTGCTTACCCGCGGGCTGCTAACGATCCGAATAAGAAAGAGCAATAGCTAGACACCTATAGACGCCGACTTTCATCGGCGTCTTTCTCTATGCTGGCGACAAGCTTATATTTTCGCTATAATTAAAAGAATTAAAAAAGAGGAGAGTTTGCCATGACATGGACAGAAATTACGACAATGGCGCAATGGGAAAATGCTTACGAGCAGTCCGCAGCACGGCCAATCGTCGTCTTAAAGCATAGTACAACTTGCCCCGTCAGCGCGAATGCTTACCAAGAGTTCAGCAACTATTTGCAGGGCGAGCCGCGCAGCGACGTTGATTACTATTGGGTGAAGGTCATTGAATCACGTCCCATTTCAAATGCTATTGCCGAAGCTACAGGAGTAAAGCATGAATCACCACAGGTTCTGTACATCGATAACAAAGCAAAAGTGTGGACGGCTTCCCATTGGTCAGTCACAAAGGCTCATATGAGCGCAGTGCTGGACTAGTTTCGCAATAGGCTTTTTGAACAGCATATAGACCTTAAGAAACATACGGGCAGAGTATGAGTATAGCGCTTATATTCTGCTTTTTTTTGTTATTTTGCGCCTCCTTCCCCTAATTCCATTACTATAAGACTATCCCTCCGCCCTTCTTCATACTTAAGACTCTATGTGAAATAGTGCCTGCATATACAGCATGGTTGTATCATTTAGCCCATTCTAATTCCTGTTTAATTATGGTTAATTTGTAGATGTCGGAATAAATCGTTTTTAGTAGGAGGATTTGCAGTGAAAAGACGTTTGACATTTTTACTAGTTATAACAGCACTGATATGGGGAACTGTGAACTATACGCCAGCTCCGGTACAGGCTGAAGCTGTCCCGGTATTTTCTGACATAAAGGGACATTGGGCGGAAAAAACGATTACTGAGATGGTCGAAAAAGGCATTCTGGACGGATTTTCGGACGGCACGTTCAAACCGAACGACCCGGTTAAGGTAGACCAATTTATTAAGATGCTTATTTTATCGTACACCGATCTTCACAGAAACGGTTCTCGCACCTGGAACAACCTATTTTTGCAGTCACTAAGCGCAGAGAATCAAGCCATTATTAAACAGGACTATCGTTACTTCAACTTTCAGCCTAACCCTGTAGGCTATTGGGCAAAAGATTTCATTGATATTGCAAGCGATTTACATTTCTTAAACAAAAACAGATACAGCGACTTTCAAGCGGATATGAATCGCGAGCATGTCGCGGAAATTATTTATTATACACTGCAGGAAACCGAGTTTTTAGAGGATGGCTCATTCGGTCAAAAGATGGCACAGCAATATGGCGATTTAATGGGGGCCTCCGAGCGTGAGCAGCGCTTTATTGCAGAATCCTTGGTCAAAGGAATTATGGAAGGCTTTCCAAATGGATTTTTTGGCGTAGGCACAAAAGTAACTCGCGCTCAAGCGCTCGTTATTCTCAACAGGCTGACAGATAAGGCAAAGCGCTTGGCGATTGAAGTATCGCCTGAAAACTTTGAAAAAGTCGTACCTACCGCTAACAACGGCAACAAAATCGTCGTCTTCCCTGACCAGCGCATGTGGGATGCTTATGAAGCTTTAACGGCTGTAGGCCAGCTGCGCGGAGCCAATCACGATCTATACGAAACGACACTGCGCTTCTACAAGGACCAGTTAGAGAAGGACGCTGTTACCAAGCCTTTGGCCGGCTCCCCGCCTGAATATGAGGAAGCAGCTATCTGGCTTGATCCGCAGTATAATACATATGGCATTACGATAAGGCTCCGTGACGGTTCGCTTGCACGCAACCAGGAAGCAATAGACCAATTCGCCAATCACTTATTCGGTTATAATGCTATCTCTTTCCGCGAGCTGTTCAACGAAGTTTGTACACTGGTGCAAGAAGGAAAAGCAGTAATTGCCCGCAACAAAATAATTGGCAATGACCAAATTAGCATTCATATTGACGAGAAAGCAAAAACAGTTATTTTTTCTATTGCGACAAAAAGATAACTGTACAGATTAAGTAAAAAGAAATGATGACCATGCGATCAAGCTTTTCTGTTGCTTGCTTCCGCTGCGGTCAACCGGATTGATTGATAGTATGAATGAGTGTTAGTACGAATAAGTTTTATTGCAGCAGTAAAAACAAGCTAGCTTCCTATAAACAGGCAGCTAGCTTGTTTTTACTTGCCTAATTCATTTAATTTGCTTTGCGAAAGCAATTCAGCTTATACGTCCTGCCATAAGCAGCTCCATATTGAATAATCCGTTTAATCATCGTCTGATCGCGCAGTACCGCAAATGGACAATGATCGGGCCTTACATTAACCTCAAGTATCCATGGCTTCAGATTGCGATCGATGGCAATATCGATTCCGATTTCTTTCAGCTTCGGATTTGCGCGATGCATCTTTTTCATCGTTTGAATGCCTATTCGTTCCAGCTGCCGCATTAAGCGCTGATGGTTGGAAAAGCCTGTATGATTATACAGCAGCTGTTGGGCGGGCATAATGCTACCGCCTTGCGTACCGTTGCTAACGATTTTGCCGGGCTGCGCGACCCTTCCTACTATACCTGTAACCTCCCAGCCTCCGCTTGGCGAACGCTGGACGACTACACGCAAATCAAACACATTGCCATCATGCTTCAGCGCATGAATACCACGCTGTACAATATACCTCTTCCCTTTTGTTTCCTTCAGCAAGGCGCCGTACAATGCCTCATAATCTCCAAATACACGGCGACTGGCTCCTAGCTGATAGGCATAGCTGATACGCCTGCCATTGTACTGGTCATAAAAGCGCTCCACCCTCATTACACCGCGTCCCAATGAGCCGATCGAAGGCTTCACATATACCATGCCGTTAGAGGCAAGCATGGTATTGAGCGTTGTTCTTGTCATTGGCCTTGTAACTGGAATATGCTTCTGCAATGAGGCTTCACTGCCCAGAAGCTTTGTTTTTCTCCATTTGCTCGACAACTTTTGAGCGCTGCTAATATGCAATCCTGATACATACAGCATCCTCATCCTCATATTCTCCTTTTTATTAATGGATTGACCCTAGTCTCTTTTACTTTGCAAGGTGCATGTATTATCATACGTAAGAAGAGAGACAAACGATTTAGGCTGCTGTCAAGCCTTCTGGATTTTAGTCAAATTTATATGCTATGATAAGACTTGCTTGTCCAGCTTCAATCTCTAGGAGGATAGGGTACAATGATACAAATGACAAAACGCATCGCATTATTTCTTGCTGTAGCTGCCATGGCACTGACCATTGCTGCATGCGGCGCCAAGCCCGACAATACAACGGAATCGACACCAACGGCTACGCCTGTTCCTAAGCAGTCTGAGCAGCCTGCTGCGCCAGCATCAACCGAGCCGCCTGCCAAACAACTGGAACTGCAAAGCTCAGATCAGCATCCTGTTCTGACGATTGAGCTAAGCAATGATAAGGTTATTAAAGTGGAGCTTTATCCTGAAGTAGCACCTAATACGGTTAATAATATGATTTCACTTGCAAATAAAGGCTTTTACGACGGATTGATTTTCCATCGTGTCATCCCACGCTTCATGATCCAAGGCGGAGATCCTCAGGGCAACGGTTCTGGCGGACCAGGCTATTCCATCAAAGGTGAATTTACGAACAATGGCTTTGAGAATTTGCTTATTCATAAGCGCGGCGTTATTTCTATGGCCAGAGGCAACGGGCTGCCTGACTCAGCAGGCTCGCAATTTTTTATTATGGTAGCTGATTCCCCGCACTTGGATAAGGATTATGCTTCCTTTGGCGAAGTCATCGAAGGTATGGACGCTGTTGATGAAATAGTAGAGCAGAAGAGTCAGAATGACAGGCCTCTTGAGCCGATCGCAATGAAAAAAGTAACGGTGGATACAAAAAATTTAACTTTTGAAGAACCCGTTATTATTAAGTAAAAATTACGGTTAAAGATTTCGTATGGATGTGGCGTAGATAGCAGCGTAACAAAAACTTGGACAGACGTTCCGCTATTATGCATAAATTGCTTCTATTGCCCGCTAAAAGTGACAGGCGTTCCGCTATTGCTCCAAAAATCATAAATAAATGGCCAAATCGAGGCAAATAGCGGAATGTATGTCCTTGAAACTTCGAAAACAGCAATTTGTGAGCAAATAACGGAACGTATGTCCGCGAAACTTCGAAAACAGCAATTTGTGAGCAAATAACGGAACGTATGTCCGCGAAACTTTGAAAACAGCAATTTGTGAGCAAATAACGGAACGTATGTCCGCGAAACTTCGAAAACAGCAATTTGTGAGCAAATAACGAACGTATGTCCGTGAAACTTTGAAAACAGCAATTTGTGAGCAAATAACGGAACGTATGTCCGCGAAACTTCGAAAACAGCAATTTGTGAGCAACATAGCAACGTTTATCCATCGAAATCAAAGTTTTCGTTAAATAAAATCACCTATCGGTGACCTAACTTGCCATCATCGTGTGCAAAAAACAAACGATGCGATGTTATTTGCGGTGCGGACATCCATGACCGTTAGAACCAAAAAAGCAGTCTTTTTGTTGTGTATGCGGACACTTATGACCATTAGAATAACATTCCGCCGAATTTTCTAGCTTTTTTCCCGCTAACGGACTTTTCTGT